>JBDSKP010000828.1:0-3152 GCA_039916925.1 Duganella sp. | reverse complement strand
GGCGCCTGCGCGTCGACGTGCGGCGCCGGCGGCGTGAAGGCGCAGGCGCTAAGCGCTGCGGCGACGGCCAGTGCCGCCGCCGCGCGGACGATAATCTTCATGCTTTCCTTTGTAGTTTAAGTTTTTGGGCATAGACCAGGGCCTCGGCGAAATCGACCAACTGTTCGCCCCACGCGGAAATCGCCTCCGGCGTGGACAGCAAATGCGGCGTGATGGCGTTGATGACGTCCTGGGAGATCAAAAATTGTATGCACAAGGCGGGAATCGAATAGGCCAGCCGGTGGATGTCGTCGGTCGCCTCGGCCACGCCCAGGTAGCGGCACAGCAGCGCGACCAGCGCCCGGTGTTCGGGCTTGATGTTGTTTTCGACTTCCATCGCCCACAGACCGGTGGGCTCGAGCATCTCGCGGTAAAAGAGGCGCAGCATGACATCGGCCTCCTTATGCTTCTCCAGCAGCGGCGCGAGCATCTGCCGGTAATACCCCTGCAGCGATTCGCGCAGCGTGAAATGCGGCTGGTCGAACGCGGCGATCGCCACTCCCGGCTCGGCGCACATGAAACTGAAGCAGGCCTGGTACAGGCCCGCCTTGTCGCCGAAATAGTAGCTGATGGCGGCGACGTTGGTGCCGGCCGCCTGGGCGATCTCGCGCGTCGAGGTTTTGGAAAATCCCTGCTGGCCGAACAGGCGCATCGCCGCCAGCAGCAGGCGCTCGCGCGACTGCTCGCCGTCGGAGCGTGGCTTGCGGACGTCGTCTGCTGGCTGGCTGGAAGCGGTGGAGGGGGAGGTGGTTTTGGCGTTCATCGCCGGATTACATCATATAATTCAAACAAATGATATAACTAAATCGTTTGTTTAATTTATTGATGGGGTACTGCGGCGCAGCACAGCGATGGAAAACCTCCGCCCCCGTGAAACGGCGGAAAAAAGCGAAAAAAAAGCCCGCAACCTCGAAGGTTGCGGGCTAAATTCCAATGTTCAGCGAACGGTTGGAGGAGACGGTTCCAATATATCTCGATTTATGCTGCGGTGCAATACGGTAAAACTACTGTCGCCGTATTGCCACAGTGCATAAATAGTCGGTTTGGCCCGTCTCACCCCCGGTGCGGCACGGCCAAGGTGAACGTGCTGCCGTGGCCGAAATCGCTCTTGAAGAACAGCGAACCGCCGATCAGGTTGGCCAGGTTCTGGCACAGGTACAGCCCCAGGCCGGCCCCCTCGGCGTGCCGCGTCGACGTCGAATCGAGTTGCGAGAACGCCTGGAACAATTTGCCCTGGTCTTCCTCGCGGATGCCGGCGCCGCTGTCGGCCACCGAGAACTCGATGATGCTCTGGCCTTCGCCCGGGCGTTGCGTCAATGTCACGCGCACGGTCCCCGTTTCGGTGAACTTGATGGCGTTGTTGCCGAGGTTGAGCAGGATCTGCGTCAGCGCGCGGCGGTCGGTCTCCAGCACGATCGCGGCCGGCGCCAGGTCGATCTCCAGCGCCAGCCCTTTTTGCAGCGCCAGCGGGCGCAGCGTGTCGACGACGTCGGTGACGAGCTCCTGGCAGCGCACCGTCTCCAGCTCCAGCGTCACCTTGCCCGCTTCGATCTTGGCCACGTCGAGGATGTCGTTGATCAGCGAGAGCAGATGGCGCGCGCTGGTGCGGATGGTGTTGAGTTGCTTCTCCTGCTCCGTCGTCAGCGGGCCCGGAAGCTTCATCAGCAGCGCGCCGGTGAAGCCGATGATGGCGTTGAGCGGCGTGCGCAGCTCGTGCGACATGTTGGCGATGAAGGCCGACTTCATGCGGCTGGCCTCGGCCAGCTCCAGGTTTTTGAGCGCGATCTCGCGGTTGATGGTTTCCAGCTCGCCGGCGTGGTGGGCCAGGCGCATGTTCAACTCGATCACCTGGCGCTCGCGCGCCTGCAGTTCGCTGTTGACCTGCACCGCCTGTTCGTAGGTGGAGATCAGCAGGTCGAGGATCTGTTGGCGCTCGGCGTTGATGAAGTGCTTTTGATCGCCCAGGTAGAGGGCGATGCCGACCTCCATGTTCTGGTTCTTGCGCAGCTTCTGGTTCATCAGCATGTGGCCGATGCGGTTGAGCAGATAATCCTCCGCGTACGGCTTGCGGATGAAGTTGTCGGAACCGCATTCGATGCCGCGGATGATGTCCTTGGGGTCCATCAGCGACGTCACCAGGATCACCGGGATGTCGCGCAGGTCCGGATCGGTCTTGATGGCGCGGCACAGCGTGTAGCCGTCCATTTCCGGCATGACGATATCGGACAGTACAAGGTGTGGTTTGCGTTCGCGGATCGCCTCCAGCGCCAGCCGGCCGTTGCCGGCCACGCGCGCCTTGTAGCGCATCGACTGGATCAGGCGGCGTAGTCGCTCGGCCTGGGTGGGGCTGTCCTCGACGATCAGAATTTCGATTTCATCGGGCTGTATCTCGTAGCTGGCGTCCACAGACTGCCCTCCTGATTCCTGGTATTTAGCTGGTGTGACTATATCGGATTTAGCCCGGGAACAGGGGATTTTCCTGTCCCTGGAAGCCGCCTGCGCGCCAGGTCAGCACCAGCGTGTCCCGGTGGCCGTGCCCGGACAGCGGCTGGATCGGCGTCGATTCGTGGATCACGGTGGCGTCGTCGAGCAGCAGCATGGTCCACGGTTCGGTCATCGTGAAGCGTTTCCCGTTGGGGCCATCGGCTTCAAAAATGCGAGTTTCGCCGCCCTTGATGTTCGAGCGGGCGATCAGGATCACGGCCACGAAATCGACGCCGTCGCGGTGCGCGCCCTCGGGTGTCGGGCGGCCGATGCCGTCGGTGGTGTCGATGCGGAACTGGTGCGCCTCCACGTACCACGGCGCGCCCCCATGGGCGTCGCCGCGCGCGGCGCCGCACACCTGGCCGATGGCGCCCACCAGCGCGCGCCAGGCCGGCTGCGCGACGGTGGCCGGCAGCATCGGTTCGAACAGGCGGTTCATGCCGCCGTGCAGCGCGTTGTATTCGAGCGGCTGCCAGTGCGCGCGGTGCGCCGTCTGCGTCAGCTGCGCGCCGTCCTGGATGAAGCACGAATGGCGCCGGCGCCGATAGCGGCCGCCGTCCTTCAGATAGTTGTCCAGTTCCAGCGCGTCCCAGCTGGGAACGAGGGCGTCGAGGTCGGCCAGCCGCACG
>JBDSKP010000827.1:0-1906 GCA_039916925.1 Duganella sp. | reverse complement strand
CCGGCGCCGGATGCGCGGTAGGTATCGACCCGGATGTCGGCTGGATTGACGTCGATTTCGATCGAGTCGTCTACCTCGGGGTACACAAACAGGCTGGTGAACGAGGTATGGCGGCCGTTGGCCGAGTCGAACGGCGACTTGCGCACCAGGCGGTGCACGCCGGTCTCGGTGCGCAGGTAGCCGTAGGCGTAGTCGCCTTCGACCTTGATGGTGGCGGTCTTGATCCCGGCCACCTCGCCGTCGGATTGTTCCATGACTTCGACCTTGAAGCCTTTGCGTTCCGCATAGCGCAGGTACTGGCGCAGCAGCATGGACGCCCAGTCCTGGGCCTCGGTGCCGCCGGCGCCGGCCTGGATGTCGATGAAGCAGTTGTTCGGGTCCATCGGATTGTTGAACATCCGGCGGAACTCCATGCCTTCGATGACCTTGCGGACTTCCTCGGCATCGACGATCAGCGCTTCAAGCGTGTCGTCGTCGCCTTCTTCCTTGGCCATGGCGAACAGGTCGCCCATGTCTTTGAGGTCGGTGTCGGCCTTGGTCAGCGCGCTGACGATCGCCTCCAGCGATTTTTTCTCTTTACCGAGATCCTGGGCCTTTTTCGGGTCGTTCCAGACCGTCGGGTCTTCCAGTTCCTCGTTTACTTGTTCGAGTTTCTCCGACTTTTTATCGAAGTCAAAGATACCTCCGTAGTTCGGCTTCGCGGGTCGTCAGATCGGCGAGCAGGGCGGAGAGGGCGTTGATGCGTTCGGCTTCCATGTTTTCTTCTTTTCTAGGCTGAAATCAAACCTTGGATTATACCGGATCGGTGGTGACGCCGGGCGCTTGTCTGTCCGCGCTGCGGCAAAGGCGCGCCGCCGCGGCCCGGGCGGGCACGGCTTTTGCATGCCGGCAGTCGCCGGGCAGTTGTAAAATACTGACATTCTAGTCACGGCCGGTATAAAATATGCACCCATTCGGTGGCAAATATTGATGCGAGGAAATTTCGCACCCGTCCCGCCGGCCGTTCCAAACCTGTTCATACCCGACCTCTATGCGCGCGTCCATCGTCCTGCCTGTTTTGCTGATCGGCTGCGGCAGCCTGCCGGGGCCCGGCCCGACGCCGGCCGGCACCGAGGCCACCGTGGCGCTGCTGGAGACGACCGACCTGCACGCGAACGTGCTCGGTTACGACTACTACAAGCTCAAAGCCGATCCATCGATCGGGCTCGATCGCACCGCCACCTTGATCAAGCGGGCGCGCGCCGAATTCCCCAACAATCTGCTGCTCGATAACGGCGACGCGCTGCAAGGCACGGCGCTGGCCGACTACCAGGCGCTGGCCGCGCCGGTCGGCTGCGACCAGGCCCCGGCGATCTACAAGGCCATGAATCTGCTGGGCGTGGACGGCGCCGGCGTCGGCAACCACGAATTCAATTACGGGCTGGCGTATCTGAACCAGGTCACCGGCAGCCATTTCGACGTCGACGGCGTCGCCGCCGACGCGCCGCGCTGCGCCGGTCCCGCGTTCCCCATCGTGCTGGCCAATATCTACAGCGCCAGGACGCGCCAGCCGCTGTTCGCCCCGTACACCATCCTCGCGCGCCGCGTCGCCGCCACCGGCCCGGATGGCGAACCGGTGACGGCCACCCTCAAGGTCGGCATCATCGGCTTCGCGCCGCCGGGCATCCTGTCGTGGGACAAGCACTGGCTCGACGGTAAAGTCTACGCCGAGGGGGTGCGCGAGACGGCGCTCAAGTACATCCCGCAAATGCGCGCGCAGGGCGCCGACCTGGTGGTGGCGATCTCGCACGGCGGGCTCGATGGCGCCCCGTACACGCCGGACATGGAAAACGCCAACTACCATCTGGCGCAGGTGCCCGGCGTGGACGCCATGCTGATCGGGCACGCGCACCAGCAGTTCCCGAAC
>JBDSKP010000826.1:0-7764 GCA_039916925.1 Duganella sp. | reverse complement strand
CTATTTCGAGACGCCGTGCGTCTGGCAGTTGTCGGTCTACGATCACGCCGGCGGCGTGCGGCAATATCGGTATCGGATTCATGGCGACGGCATCGCGGCGGCGGGTGACGAGGAGGCGCCGACGTGGATGACCGAAATCCCGATCGCCAAGCTATACGCTGGGCTGGCGCTGGGCGAATCGCTGACGTCGATGTATATGCGTATCAGCGGCGCGCCCGCCGATGCCGATATCGTCGATGATCCGCTGATACGCTGCTTGTTCAACGACGCCTTTGGCGCCTACCAAGCCGCGCAACTGCGGCGACTCAAGGAGAAAAGATGTTAGTAGTGTTTCGTTCGGCCGCCATGGCCGCATTGATGACCTTTGCCGGCATGGGTGCGGCGCAGGGGCAGTCGGTGGCCTTCACCTTCGACGACGGCCCCCGGCTGGAGCAGACGCCGTTGATGTCGCCGCAGCAGCGCAACCAGGCGATGCTCGACGCGCTGGCCGCGCACAAGGTGTCGGCGGCGCTGTTTGTCACCTGCGACTTCGGCGCCACCAAGCCGGCCGGCTACGCGCTGGCCAAGGCGTGGGGCGATGCGGGGCATGCGCTGGGCAACCATACGATGACGCACCCTGACCTGGCCGCTGCGACGGTGACGCTGGCGCAGTACCAGCGGGAGATGCTCGACTGCGACCGCATCACTTCCACCTTGCCCGGTTATCAGAAGTGGTTCCGCTTCACCTATCTGCGCGAGGGCAATACGCCGGAAAAGCGCGACGGCATGCGCGCTTTCCTCAAGCAGCATGGGTATCGCAACGGGTATGTCAGTCTCGATACCAGCGACTGGCGGCTGGACGAGAAGCTGAACGAGGTGCTGCGCGCGAATCCGAAGGCGGATATCGCTCCGATCAAGCAGGCGTACCTGGCGCACGTCAAGCAGCGGGCGATCGCTTACCGCGACTTGTCGCGCAAGCTGGAGGGGCGTGATATTCCGCAGGTGATGCTGCAGCATCACAACCTGCTCAATGCCTTGTGGTTGAAGGATGTGATTCAGCAGTTCGTCGATATGGGCTGGACGATCGTCACGCCGGCGCAGGCGTTCGCGGACCCGGTGTATCAATTGCAGCCTGAGCGCCCGGCGCCGGGACAGAGCTTGTTGCTGTCGATCGCGCGCACGCGCGGCATGGGCAAGTTCGAAGGGTGGCAGCGGATCGTGGACGACGGCGATTTCGAGATCGAGCAGTTGAAGGACGCCGGTGTGAAGTAAAACCCGGCAAGCGTTTGGCGACACGCGTGTGCCGCCGTATGGGGGGCGTACCCGGTCGGGTACGACCCCGCGTGGCCGTGCGGGTTTGCGTGGCCGTGCGGGTTCGCTATCGTTTATCCGCCGGCAGATTCGCCAGGAAGGCGTGGATCTGCGATACCACCGCCGCGCCTTCGCCCACCGCCGCCGCGACCCGCTTGGTCGAGCTGGCGCGCACGTCGCCGATGGCGAACACCCCCGGCACGCTGGTCTCGAGCGCGGCCCGCGCCGGCATCTGACGCGGATACACACCCTTCTCGAAGTTGGCCTTGCACTGCGATTTGGTGACGTCGAAACCGGTGCGGATGAAGCCGTGGCCGTCGACGTCGACGCCGCAGTCCTCCAGCCAGCCCGTGTTCGGATCGGCGCCGATGAACAGGAACACGCGGCAGACATCGTAGTCGCATTCCTGCCCGGTTTGGGAATTGCGGATGCGCACCTGCTTCAGTCCATCATCGTCGCCCTCCAGCGCGACGATCTCCGAGTGCGTGTGCAGTTCGATATTCGGCGTGGCCTGGATGCGTTCGATCAGGTAGCTCGACATCGTCGACGACAGGCTGTCCTTGCGGATCAGCATGTGGACCTTGGACGCGTGCCCCGACAGGAACACCGCCGCCTGGCCGGCCGAGTTGCCGCCGCCGACCAGCACGATCTCCTCGCTCTTGCACAGCTTGCCCTCGATCGGCGACGCCCAGTAGTAAATGCCCTTGCCCTCGAACTGCTTCAGGTTGGCCAGCGACGGCCGGCGGTAGCGCGCGCCGCACGACAGCACCACCGTCTTCGCTTGCAGGCGCTGCAGGCTGCCGCACATTTCGACCTGCAGCGGATAGGTGTCGCAGATAAGCCGGCCGGCGGGGGCGGGGATCGCGACCTCGACGCCGAATTTCTGCGCCTGCACGTAGGCGCGCCCGGCCAGCGCGCGGCCGGAGACGCCGGTCGGGAAGCCCAGGTAATTTTCGATGCGGGCGCTGGCCGCCGCCTGGCCGCCGAAAGCGCGCGTCTCCAGCGCCAGCACCGACAAGCCCTCGGACGCCGCGTACACGGCCGTCGCCAGTCCGGCCGGGCCGGCGCCAACGACGATGACGTCCCACACCTTGTCGGCCGGCAGCTCGGGCAGCATGCCGAGGCAGCGGCCGATGTCGACCACGGTGGGGTTCTTCTTGACCGCCCCGTCCGGGCACACCACCAGCGGCAAGTCTTCCGGCTTGGGCTGGTAGTGCGCCATCAGGTCGGCCGCCTGCTGGTCCACTTCCGGATCGAGCACGCTGTGCGGATGGCCGTTGGCGGCCAGGAAGCTTTGCAGCGTGTGGATGCGGCCGTGGCCGCGCGGGCCGACGATGACCGGGCCGCCGGAGTTCTGTTCGATCAGGCCGACGCGGCGCAGGATCAGCGCGCGCACGATGCGCTCGCCCAGGTCGGCGTGCGCGACCAGCAGCGCGCGCAGCGATTCGGGCGGCACCACCAGCACCTCGACCTCGCCGACGGCGTGGGCGTTGCCCAGCGCCGGGCGTCCCGACAACTGCGCCACCTCGCCGGAGAATTGGCCGGCCGTGTGCGTGGTGATGTACGAGGTGTTGCCCAGGCCGTCGAAGCGGCTGATCGCGATGCCGCCCTTGAGCACCAGCAGCATGCCGTAGTTGCTCTTGCCGGCTTCGGCGACTTTTTCGCCGTCGCTGAAGTGGCGCACGTGGCCGAAGCGCCGCATGTGCTTGATGTCGGCGTCCGACAGCGTGGGGAACATCTGGTGGCGGCGGCTTTCCAGGTCGGCCGGCAGCGTCGCCTGCGTTTCCGGGGTGCTGTCGGGCAGCATTTCGAGCGGGGAGGTGGACATGGTGATGGCGTGGTGAAAAAGGTGGCGGCGCGGGGCCGCGGCCCGTTGCAGAATGTCGCCAGTCTAGCGCATGGCGCGGTTCCAGTCCAAAGACTTCCGGCGCCTTACCTCCTTCGGCGGGGGCGTTCGATCCCTTGCAATACGCGCAATGGCAAGTCGGATTAAAATGCTGTATTGGCGAAACCACAGAAGATGAACACGATGGCTTACAAAACACTGGAAGACACGATCGGCAACACGCCGCTGGTGCGGCTGACCCACCTGCCCGGCGCCGACGCGCTCGCCCGCAACAATATTATCCTCGGCAAGCTCGAAGGCAATAATCCGGCCGGCTCGGTCAAGGACCGCGCCGCCATGTCGATGCTCAAGCGCGCCGAGGAGCGCGGCGACATCAAGCCCGGCGACACCTTGATCGAAGCGACCAGCGGCAACACCGGCATCGCGCTGGCGATGGCGGCGGCGTTGCGCGGCTACAAAATGTTGCTGCTGATGCCGGAGAACCTGAGCATCGAGCGGCGCCAGAGCATGGCGGCCTACGGCGCGCAGATCATGCTCACGCCCAAGACCGGCGGCATGGAATACGCGCGCGACATGGCCGAGCAATTGCAGAAGGACGGCAAGGGCATCATCCTCGACCAGTTCGGCAACCAGGACAACGCGCGCGCGCACTACGAGGGCACCGGCCCGGAAATCTGGCGCGACACCGAAGGCCGCGTCACCCATTTCGTCAGCGCCATGGGCACCACCGGCACCATCATGGGCGTGTCGCGCTATCTGAAGGAACAGAACCCGGACGTGCAGGTCATCGGCGCCGAGCCGGAGGAGGGTTCGTCGATTCCCGGCATCCGCAAATGGCCGGAGGCGTACCTGCCGAAAATCTACGACCGCGCGCGCGTGGACCAGGTCGAAGCGGTGTCGCAGGCGTCGGCCGAGCGCATGGCGCGCCGGCTGGCGGCCGAAGAGGGTATCTTTTGCGGCATTTCGGCGGCGGGCGCCTGTGAAATCGCGTTGCGCATTTCGCAGACGGTCGAGAACGCGACGATCGTGTTCATCGTCTGCGACCGGGGCGATCGCTATCTGTCGACCGGCGTGTTCCCGGCTTAAAACTCGCCGGCTTAAAACTCGCCGGCGTAAAAATCGACCGCGTAAAAAGACGCATCCCTCGCCCCTGTGGAAGGGGGGAGGGATACGAGGGTGAAGCGGAGCAGGTCAGTGCCGGGGTAAAACTTAACCCTGGCCCTGGCCTGGTTCGCCTTCCTTTGGTTTGAACTGCTTATCGCTGATGCGGAACTTGTTGCGGCGGTCGCCCATCAAGTAACGCAGGTCACGAATGCTCAAATCGCTTACCTCGTGCATGCGGATCAGCAGCGAAGCGCCCACTGGCAGACGGTGGTGGCGAATTTTGCTGATCACTGGCGGTGCGACTTCCAACGCGCGCGACAGGGCCGCATCGTTTTTCAAACGCAGGTTTTCGATCAGGGTATCGAGCAGGCGGTTGGGATTGTATTGCAGCAGGTCATCGCCATCCGCATCGTTGTTCATATCTATGCCGACTTGGTTTGTCATGATTTCGTCTTTTCCTTCTGTAAAGTTGTCCTGCAAAGTACAACACTCGGAGCTCGCTTTGCTGCGTTAATGTTCATCCTTACCAAGGAACGAATTTACACACGGACCGATTCCGGGATAACAAGTTTCATAATATATACACAATTATACAACATCTCGCATTGTAATACCCGGCAGCAATAGAAAAAAACTGCAAAGCCGCGTATTGTTGTCCCGATGCAACATTGTGTGAGAATTATACACCGAGTCCTGTGATAGGCTAGGGCGCACGCTATTATTTAGCAACTAAAGTTAATTATAAGGCAATTTCGTTGTATGGATGCTTATGATTTGATGCCTTAGCGGCCAGTGTGGATGAATAATTTCCAAGTGTCAACTAAACAATACCGCGCGCAAGTTAGGCCAACAACACGAGTTACGGTTGCTTACATCCCTTTGGCCCGTCCTTACACGCCCGCCCCGCAGTCCTACATGCCGCCCCGGGCCAGCCGCACCGCGCGGCCCAGCTCGACGACCGACATCGCGTAGAAATAACTGCGGTTATATTGAGTAATCGCAAAGAAATTACTGTTGGCTAACCAGTACTCGGTTGGGTCGGCGCCGTTTTGCAGATCGACCAGACCATAGGTCTGTTGCTCCGGCACCGGTACAGTGGTGGTGACACCCGCCGCTATCAAGTCCTGCGGCGCATATTTTGCTGTCAGCCCCTGGTGTAGCATCGGTTCCCACGCCTTGTTCGGCGAGACGGCGGCCGAATACACCAGCGGTCCGGCGGTCTCGCGCTGCCAGCCATGGGCCACCAGGAAGGCGGCCACGCTGCCGATGGCGTCGCTGGCCGAATTGAGCAGGTCGATCTGGCCGTTGCCGTCGAAGTCGACGGCGTACTTCATCACGCTGCTGGGCATAAACTGCGGCATGCCCATGGCGCCGGCGAACGAGCCGCGCAGCGACAACGGGTCGATGCCATTCTGGCGCGCGAACAGCAGCGTCGCCTCGAGCTCGCCGCGGAAAAATTCCATGCGGGCGTCGCGCTGCGGCGCCTCCGGGTAGGAGAACGCCAGCGAGGTCAGCGCGTCGACCACGCGGAAGCGGCCGGTGACGCGGCCGTACACGGTCTCGACGCCGATGATGCCGACCAAAATCTCGGCCGGCACGCCGTACAGCGCCTCGGCGCGGTTGAGCGCTTCGGCGTTGTCGTTCCAGAACTTGACGCCGCCGTCGACCCGCGTCGGCTCGATCGTCAGCGCGCTGTAGGCCTTCCAGTTCTTCGGCTTGCCCGGCGGCGCCGGCTTGACCAGCTGCACGGCGGCGTCGACATAGCGGACCTGGGTCATCAACGTGTCGAGCGCTTTGCGGTCGAGGCCGTTGCGGGTGGCGACGTCGTCGAGGAAGGCGCGCACCTGCTTCCATTCGCCGAAGTTGACGTATTCGCCGACATAGTCGATCGGCGGCACGGTCTTCTTCGTGGGCGGCGGGGTTTTCTTCTTGGCCTTTTGTTGCATGCTTGGCGGCAGCGTGTAGCCATAGCGGTCGACCTGGGCATGGCTGGCGCCGGTGGCGGTCAGCAGCGCGGCGGCCAGCAGGGGGGTGATCAAAGTCTTCATCGGCATAAAGGTAACAGTTTTTTCAGCGCCTTGAGCGACGCCGTTCGTGGTTCGGACCCGGCGCCGCCATATTTGAGCGCGCCGTACAGGGTTAAAAATGTCTGCATCGCCGCGTGTTTTTCCGCGCTGGCGGGCATGTCGCGCAGCCGCGCGGCGTAGTTGCCGGGGCCCTCGTCCGGGCGCCGCGCGTAACCGTGGCGCGCCTGCCGCCGGCAAAAGGCCTGGTACAGCGCATCGAGCGGCGCGGCCGGCCGGCGCTGGCGCCGCCAGTACAGCAGGTAGGCCAATGCGCAGGCCGACACGACGAGTACGCTGCGCCAGTTGCCGAACACGGAACTTAGTTCTGCAAGGAAACTCCGCTGCCTATCAGGATTGTAATCCAGGACCCATTGATTCCAAGAATTATTCAACGCGGCATAGCGAAATCCGAGTTGCGCCAGCCACGAATCGGGATCGTTTTGCAGCGCGGCGAACTGGCCGAAGCCGAACCCGGACGGCGGCGGCAGCGCCCGCGCCAGGTTGGTGGCGATGCGCTCGGGCGCGACGGCGCCGGTGGGGTCGACCCGGCGCCAGCCTTCGGCCGGGATCCAGATCTCGGCCCAGGCGTGGGCGTCGGACTGGCGCACCGTCAGGTAACCGTCGAGCGGGTTGACCTCGCCGCCCTGGTAGCCGGTGACCACGCGTGCCGGCACGCCCATGGCGCGCATCAGCACCACGTAGGCGCCGGCATAGTGCTCGCAAAAGCCGGCCTTGCTGGTGAACAGGAAGTCGTCGACCATGTCGCGCCCGGCCAGCGGCGGTTGCAGGGTGTAGCTGAAGGTATCGTGGCGGAACATCGCCAACACCCGCCGCGACAGCTCGCGCGCGCCCGGCGGCGCGGCCTGTTTAAGTTGTTGCGCCAGCGCCAACGTGCGAGGGTTGAAGCCGTCCGGCAGTTCCAGCCAGCGCGCCAGGTTCTCCGGCTGCTCGTCGGCTTGGAGCTGGAAATCGACGTGGGCGCTGGCGGGGTAGCGCAGCCGCCGGTTGATCGGCTCCATCGTGAATTGCTCCACCTCGTCGGAGCCGCGCACGTTGAAGCCAGGCACGTCGAAGCGCGGGCCGGTCAGCTCCAGCAGCGCCAGCCAGCGCTTGCCGGTCGGCTCCATCGTCACCTCGTGGCGGATCGCCCGGCCGCGCGCGCTGATGGCGATGTCGCGCGGTGGCCGGCCCTGCCGGGCCTGGACGCCGCGGCGGCGCGGCACGCGGGTCCAGGTGCGGCCGTCGTAGTCGCCCAGCACGATGCTGCGCCAGTACAGCTGGTTGCGCGGCGGCGCCGGGTCGAGGAAGCGCACGCGGAAGGCCACCTCGTCCGATTGCGCCAGCGACGACAGCGTGCCCGGCGCCATGCTGTCCGAGATGCCACTGCGGCCACTGCGGCCGCTGCTGGCGTCTCCGGGCAGGCCCCACAGCGGACCCTGGATGCGCGGAAAGCCGATG
>JBDSKP010000825.1:0-5106 GCA_039916925.1 Duganella sp. | reverse complement strand
CACCGACATGTCGGGCCTCACGCTCGGCGACTTCAGCGATCGCTTCGAGGCCTACATGCGCCAGCAACTGAAGGAAATGATCCTGTGGGGATGACCCTGCAATCGGTCGTTCTATTAGTGGTGTTCCTGGCCGCCGTCATCGCGCTGGCCTACCCCCTCGGCATCCTGCTGGCGCGTGTCGGCGACGGCCGCGCCATCCCCGGCATGGGCTGGATCGGCAAGCTCGAGGCGCTGCTGTACCGCGCCGCCGGCATCGCCGGCAAGGACGGCAAGCCCGAAGGCCAGACCTGGAAAGCCTACGCCATCGCGCTGCTGGCCTTTAACGGCATCGGCGCGCTGGCCGTCTACGCCCTTCAACGCCTGCAGGCCTTCCTGCCGCTCAACCCGCAGGGAATGCCCAACGTCGGCGCCGACTCGGCGTTCAACACCGCCGTCAGCTTCGTCAGCAATACCAACTGGCAGGGCTACAGCGGCGAACAGACCATGAGTTACCTGACGCAGATGCTGGTGCTGACCGGCCAAAACTTCTTCTCCGCCGCCACCGGCATGGCCGTCGCCTATGCGCTGATCCGGGGCTTTTCGTCGCGCTCGGCCAAATCGATCGGTAACTTCTGGGTCGATGCCACCCGCTCGACCTTGTACGTGCTGCTACCCCTGTCGCTGATTTTCGCCGTGTTCCTGATGGGGCAGGGCGTGATCCAGAACTTCTCCGCCTATAAAGAAGTGAGCCTGATCGATCCGGTCACCTATACGCAGCCCAAGGTCGGCACCGACGGCCAGCCGCTGAAGGACGCCAAGGGCGAACCGGTCACCGAAACGCTGACCGCCAAAACGCAAACCATCGCCATGGGACCGGTCGCGTCGCAAGAGGCGATCAAGATGCTGGGCACGAACGGCGGCGGCTTCTTCAACGCCAATTCGGCCCACCCGTATGAGAATCCCACGCCGCTGACGAACTTCATGCAGATGCTGGCCATTTTCCTGATACCGGCCGGCCTGTGCTTCGCCTTCGGCCGCATGGTCGGCGATCCGCGCCAGGGCTGGGCGGTGCTGGGCGCGATGACGTTGCTGTTCGTCGTCACCACGGTGGTGGTGCTGGGCGCCGAACAGCAGGCGCATCCCGCGCTGCAGGCGCTGCACGTGGACCAGGCCATGAGCGCGCTGCAATCGGGCGGCAATATGGAAGGCAAGGAGACCCGCTTCGGCATCAGCGCCTCCGCCTTGTTCGCCGCCGTGACGACGGCCGCCTCCTGCGGCGCGGTCAATGCCATGCACGATTCGTTCATGCCGATCGGCGGCACGATCCCGATGCTGTTGATCCAGTTCGGCGAGGTGATTTTCGGCGGCGTCGGCTCGGGGCTGTACGGCATGCTGATCTTCGCCATCATGGCTGTCTTCATCGCCGGCCTGATGATCGGCCGCACACCGGAATACCTGGGCAAGAAGATCCAGGCCTACGAGATGAAGATGACCTCCATCGCCATCCTGGTGACGCCGACCCTGGTGCTGGTGGGGACGGCCATCGCCGTCCTGACGGCGGCCGGCAAGGCGGGCATCGCCAATCCCGGCGCGCACGGCTTCTCCGAGATCCTGTACGCGTTCAGCTCCGCCGCCAACAACAACGGCAGCGCCTTCGCCGGCCTGTCCGCCAATACGCCGTTCTATAACACCATGCTGGCGGCGGCGATGTGGTTCGGCCGCTTCGCGATGATCGTGCCTATCCTGGCCATCGCCGGTTCGCTGGCCGGCAAAAACAGGCGGCAAGCGAATGCCGGCACGATGCCGACCCACGGTCCGATGTTCATCGGCCTGCTGTGCGGCGTGGTCGCGCTGGTCGGTGTGCTCAATTACGTTCCGGCGCTGGCGCTCGGCCCCGTGGTCGACCACCTGCAGATGTTTGCAAAATAAGGAATCATCATGACGCAGACTATTCAAAAAGAAATGACGATCTTTACCAATCCACCGGCCAAGAAGCTGGCGATGTTCGATACCGGGTTGCTGATGCCCGCCATCGCCGACGCGTTCCGCAAGCTCAATCCCGCGACGCAGCTGCGCAGCCCCGTGATGTTCGTGGTGTATGTCGGCAGTATCATCACCACGCTCTTATATGTACAGGCGCTGTTCGGCAAGGGCGAGACCAGCCCTGGTTTCATCCTGGCGATCACGGTCTGGCTGTGGTTCACGGTGCTGTTCGCGAACTTCGCCGAGGCGATGGCCGAGGGCCGTAGCAAGGCGCAGGCGGCATCTCTTCGTAGTTTGAAGCAAACCGTCGTCGCCAAGAAGCTGGCCACGCCAAAGCACGGCACCACCTGGCTGCCGCAGCCGGCGCTCGATCTGCGCAAGGGACATTACCTCCTGGTGGAGGCGGGCGATGTGATTCCGATCGACGGCGAGGTGATCGAAGGCGTGGCATCGGTCGACGAAAGCGCCATCACCGGCGAATCGGCACCGGTGATCCGCGAGTCGGGCGGCGACTTCTCGTCCGTCACCGGCGGCACGCGCGTGCTGTCGGATTGGCTGGTGGTCAAGGTCACCGCCAATCCGGGCGAGACCTTCCTCGACCGCATGATCTCGATGGTCGAAGGCGCCAAGCGCCAGAAAACGCCCAACGAGATCGCGCTGACGATCCTGCTGGTGGCGCTGACCATCGTGTTCCTGATCGTCACCGTGACCTTGCTGCCGTTTTCGCTGTTCTCGGTGGCCGCCAGCGGCAGCGGCACGCCGGTCACCATCACGGTGCTGATCGCGCTGCTGGTTTGCCTGATCCCGACCACCATCGGCGGCCTGTTGTCGGCCATCGGCGTGGCCGGCATGAGCCGCATGATGCAGGCCAACGTGATCGCCACCTCCGGCCGCGCGGTGGAGGCGGCCGGCGACGTCGATGTGCTGCTGCTCGATAAAACCGGCACCATCACGCTCGGCAACCGCCAGGCGTCGTCGTTCGTGCCGGCACCCGGCGTGACCGACCAGCAGCTGGCCGACATCGCGCAATTGGCCTCGCTGGCCGATGAGACCCCGGAAGGACGCAGCATCGTGGTGCTGGTGAAGCAGAAGTTCAACCTGCGCGAGCGCGAGATGGCGTCGCTGAACGCGGTGTTCGTGCCGTTCACCGCGCAAACCCGAATGAGCGGCGTCGATATCGGCGAGCGCGAAATCCGCAAGGGCGCGGCCGACACCGTGCGCAAATACGTCGAGGCCCTGGGCCTGCCGTATCCGGCCGAGGTGACCCGCGCCGTCGACGATATCTCGCGTCGTGGCAGCACGCCGCTGGTGGTGGTCGACGCCGGCCGTGTGATGGGCGTGGTCGAGCTGAAGGACATCGTCAAGGGCGGCATCAAGGAGCGTTTCGCGGAATTGCGCCGCATGGGAATCAAGACCGTCATGATCACCGGCGACAACAAGCTGACCGCCGCCGCCATCGCCGCCGAGGCGGGCGTGGACGACTTCCTGGCCGAGGCGACACCGGAGGACAAGCTCAAACTGATACGCAGCTACCAGTCCGAGGGCCGCTTGGTGGCGATGACCGGCGACGGCACCAACGACGCGCCGGCGCTGGCGCAGGCCGATGTCGCCGTGGCGATGAACTCCGGCACACAGGCGGCCAAGGAGGCCGGCAACATGGTCGACCTGGATTCGAATCCGACCAAGCTGCTGGAGATCGTCGAAATCGGCAAGCAGATGCTGATGACGCGCGGCTCGCTGACGACATTCTCGATCTCCAACGACATCGCCAAGTACTTCGCCATCATCCCGGCGGCCTTCGTCGGCACTTATCCGCAACTGAAGGCGCTCGACATCATGCACCTGGCCAGCCCGTCGTCGGCCATCATGTCGGCGGTGATCTTCAACGCGCTGATCATCGTCGCGCTGATTCCGCTGGCGCTCAAGGGGGTGCGGTACCGCGCCATCGGCGCCGTCGCGCTCTTGCGCCGCAACCTGCTGCTGTATGGCGTCGGCGGCATCATCCTGCCTTTCGTCGGCATCAAGGTCATCGACCTGCTGTTGTCGGCGCTTAATCTGGTTTAAGGAGTTCATCATGTCGTTTTCCGCAATTCGTCCCGCCGTCGTCGTTTTCAGCGCCTTGACCCTGATCTGCGGCGTGGCCTATCCGCTCGCCGTCACCGGCATCGGCGGCGCCGTGTTTTCCGCCAAGGCGGCCGGCAGCCTGGTGGAAGTCGGCGGCAAGCAGGTCGGCTCGACGCTGATCGGCCAGTCGTTCTCTGCGCCGAAGTATTTCTGGGGCCGTCCGTCGGCCACCGGGCCGATGCCCACCAACGCGGCCGGTTCCAGCGGCTCGAACCTTGGCCCCAACAATCCGGCGCTGCTGGACGCCGTCAAGGGCAGGATCGACGCGCTCAAGGCCGCAGATCCTTCCAACGGCGCGCCGATCCCGGTCGATCTGGTGACGGCGTCGGCCAGCGGGCTCGATCCCGAGATCAGCGTGGCAGCCGCGCGCTATCAGGCCGGCCGCATCGCCGCCGCCCGCAAGCTGCCGGCCAAGGAGGTGCTGGCGCTGATCGAACGCCATCGGATCGCCCAGGTGTTCGGTTTCTTCGGCGAGCCGAGGGTCAATGTGCTGACGCTGAATCTGGCTCTGGATCAGGCGGCAAGCCCGGACAAGGGGTAAAATCAGCGCATGTCCATGTTCCCCAACGAGAGCAAACGGCCCGACCCCGATGCGCTGCTGGCGCAGGTGCGGGCGCAGGAGCGCAAAGCCGCTCGCGGCAAGTTGCGCATCTACTTCGGTGCCTCGGCCGGCGTCGGCAAGACCTACGCGATGCTGGCCGCCGCCCGCAAGCTGAGGGCCGAAGGGCAGGCGGTGCTGGTCGGCGTGGTCGAGACCCACGGGCGCGGCGAGACCGCCGCCATGCTGGCGGATCTGGACGTGTTGCCGCCCAAGCGGATCGAGTATCGCGGAAAGACCCTGGCCGAATTCGATCTCGATGGCGCGCTGGCCCGCCGTCCGCCGTTGATCCTCATGGACGAACTGGCGCACTCCAACGCGCCCGGATCGCGCCATCCCAAGCGTTGGCAGGACATCGAGGAACTGCTCGACGCCGGCATCGACGTCCTCACGACGGTCAACGTGCAGCACATCGAGAGCCT
>JBDSKP010000824.1:0-1676 GCA_039916925.1 Duganella sp. | reverse complement strand
GCTGTCAACATCGAGGATCTGCGCAAAACCCTGACCAATTTTATTGGCGATAACACCCCGACCGTGCCTGGCACGGGCGAGGTCGATACCCAGCCGACGCTCGGTTTCCAGCGCGTGATCCAGCGTGCCATCATGCACGTGCAGTCGGCGTCGAACGGCAAGAAGGAAGTGACCGGCGCCAACGTGCTGGTGGCGATCTTCGGCGAGAAGGATTCGCACGCCGTCTACTACCTGCACCAGCAGGGCGTGACGCGTCTGGACGTGGTCAATTTCATCTCGCACGGCGTGCGCAAGGACCAGCAGACCGATGCCGCCAAGGCCTCGGAAGGCGTGGAGGAGGGCGCGCCGGGCGGCGAAGGCCAGACCAAGGAAAGCCCGCTCGACCAGTTCACGCAAAACCTGAACAAGTCCGCCGCCGAGGGCAAGATCGATCCGCTGATCGGCCGCGAGGACGAGGTCGACCGCGTGATCCAGATCCTGTGCCGCCGCCGCAAGAACAATCCGTTGCTGGTCGGCGAGGCCGGCGTCGGCAAGACCGCCATCGCCGAGGGCCTGGCCTACCGCATCACGCAAAGCGATGTGCCGGAAATCCTGCAGAACGCCGTCGTGTATTCGCTCGACATGGGCGCGCTGCTGGCCGGCACCAAGTATCGCGGTGACTTCGAACAGCGCCTCAAGGCCGTCCTCAAGCAATTGAAGGACAACCCGAACGGCATCCTGTTCATCGACGAGATCCATACGATCATCGGCGCCGGTTCCGCTTCCGGCGGCACGCTCGACGCGTCGAACCTGCTGAAGCCGGCGCTGGCCAACGGCCAGCTCAAGTGCATCGGCGCGACCACGTACACGGAATTCCGCGGCGTGTTCGAGAAGGACCACGCGCTGAGCCGCCGCTTCCAGAAGGTCGACGTCAACGAGCCGACCGTCGAACAGACCGTGCAGATCCTGCGCGGCCTGAAGTCGCGCTTCGAAGAGCACCATGGCGTGAAGTACTCGTCGTCGGCGCTGTCGACCGCCGCCGAACTGGCCGCGCGCTTCATCAACGACCGCCATCTGCCCGACAAGGCGATCGATGTCATCGACGAAGCCGGTGCGGCGCAGCGCATCCTGCCGAAGTCGAAGCAGAAGAAAACCATCGGCAAGACCGAGATCGAGGACATCATCGCCAAGATCGCCCGTATCCCGCCGCAGACCGTCAACCAGGACGACCGCAGCAAGCTGCAGACCATCGACCGCGATTTGCGCAACGTGGTGTTCGGCCAGGACCCGGCGATCGAAGCGCTGGCGTCGGCGATCAAGATGGCGCGCGCCGGCCTGGGCAAGACCGACAAGCCGATCGGCTCCTTCCTGTTCTCCGGTCCCACCGGCGTCGGCAAGACCGAGGTGGCGAAGCAGCTGGCCTTCATCCTGGGTATCGAGCTGATTCGTTTCGACATGTCCGAGTACATGGAGCGTCACGCCGTGTCGCGCCTGATTGGTGCGCCGCCGGGTTACGTCGGTTTCGACCAGGGTGGTTTGCTGACCGAGGCCATCACCAAGAAGCCGCACGCGGTGCTGCTGCTCGACGAGATTGAAAAAGCCCATCCGGACATTTTCAATATCCTGCTGCAGGTGATGGACCATGGCACGCTGACCGATAACAACGGACGCAAGGCCGACTTCCGCAACGTGATCAT
>JBDSKP010000823.1:0-11320 GCA_039916925.1 Duganella sp. | reverse complement strand
GGTACCGCATCACTGCCGAGGCGGCCATGCAGGGCGACCCAGCCGTCCTGCTCCGCCCAGACGCCGAGCTTGATGAACGGCGCGTAGGCGGCGGCCACTTCGTCGGCCTGGCGCGCCAGCACGCCCGACAGGATCAGCGCGCCACCGGGGGCGACGCGACCGGCCAGCATCGGCGCCATCAGCTTGAGTGGACTCGACAGGATATTGGCGACCACGATGTCGAATTTCTGCCCGGCGTGCTTCGATTGCGCGAAGGTGTCCGGCAGGAAGTATTCGATGTCGCACTTGTTGCGCTCGGCGTTGTCGGCCGCCGATTCGATCGCCTGCGGATCGATGTCGACGCCCACCACCTCGCCGGCGCCGACCTTCTTGGCGACCATCGCCAGGATGCCGGAGCCGCAACCGTAGTCGAGCACGGTCTTCGACGGCGCCGGGTTCGCCTCCAGCCACTCCATGCACAGACGGGTGGTCGGATGGCTGCCGGTGCCGAAGGCCAGGCCGGGGTCCAGTTCCAGGATCAGGCCGTCAGGATCGGGCGCCTCGTGCCAGCTCGGCACGACCCAGATGTTCTTGCCGATGTGGATGGGCGCGAACTGCGATTGCGTCAGGCGCACCCAGTCCTGTTCCTCGACCTTGCGGGTGGTGAACTTCGGCAGCGTGGCCAGCTTGATCTGTTCGGCGGCGGCGGCCACGATGGCGGCCTGGTCGTCGTCCTCGTTGGTCAGGGCGACCACGCGGCTGTGATCCCACGCCGCCTCGGTCGGTTCCATGCCCGGCTCGCCGAACAGCGGACGTTCCTGGTCGGTGCCCTCGTCCGCGTCTTCCACCGAAACCGACAGCGCGCCCGCTTCCATCAGCGCGTCCGACAGGGCTTCGGCGTGGTCGCGCGCGATTTCGATGACGATTTCAGTCCAGCTCATTATTGTGGCGCCTTGTTACTCAAACTCAGTTTGTGCAGGTCCGGCATGTCGGCCAGTTTCTGCTCCAGGTAATGGATGTTGGTGCCGCCTTCGATGAAGCGGGCGTCGATCATCAGTTCGCGGTGCAGCGGAATGTTGGTCTGGATGCCCTCGACCACCATTTCCGACAGCGCGATCTGCATGCGGCGGATCGCCTGCTCGCGGGTGGCGCCGTACGAGATGACCTTGCCGATCATCGAATCGTAGTGCGGCGGCACGTAGTAGCCGGCGTAGGCGTGCGAATCGACGCGCACGCCCGGACCGCCCGGCACGTGCCAGGAGGTGATGCGGCCCGGCGACGGCGTGAACTTGAACGGGTCCTCGGCGTTGATGCGGCACTCGATGGCGTGGCCCGACAGCATCACGTCGCGCTGGCGGAAACGCAGCTTCTCGCCGGCGGCGATGCGGATCTGCTCCTGCACGATGTCGATCCCGGTGATCATTTCGGTCACCGGGTGCTCGACCTGCACGCGGGTGTTCATCTCGATGAAGTAGAACTCGCCGTTTTCATACAGGAACTCGAAGGTGCCGGCGCCACGGTAGCCGATCTTGCGGCAGGCCTCGGCGCAGCGGTCGCCGATCTTTTCGATCAGCTTGCGCGGAATGCCCGGCGCCGGCGCTTCCTCGATGACCTTCTGGTGGCGGCGCTGCATCGAGCAGTCGCGCTCGCCAAGCCAGACGGCGTTCTTGTGTTCGTCGGCGAGGATCTGGATTTCCACGTGGCGCGGATTTTCCAGATACTTCTCCATATACACTTCCGGATTGCCGAAGGCCGAGCCGGCCTCGGTCTTGGTCATGGCCACCGCGTTGATCAGCGCGGCCTCGGTGTGCACCACGCGCATGCCGCGTCCGCCGCCGCCGCCGGCCGCCTTGATGATGACCGGGTAGCCGACCTTGCGGGCGATCTGCACGATCGCCTTCGGATCGTCCGGCAGCGCGCCGTCGGAACCGGGCACGCACGGCACGCCGGCCTTGATCATGGTTTGCTTGGCCGATACCTTGTCGCCCATCAAACGGATCGAGTCGGAGCGCGGGCCGATGAAGACGAAGCCGGATTTCTCCACGCGTTCGGCGAAGTCGGCGTTCTCCGACAGGAAGCCGTAGCCGGGGTGGATCGCTTCGGCGTCCGTCACCTCGGCGGCGCTGATGATGGCCGGCATGTTCAGATAGCTCAGCGACGAGGGCGCCGGGCCGATACACACCGACTCGTCGGCCAGCTTCACGTATTTGGCGTCTTTGTCCGCTTCCGAGTGGACCACGACCGTCTTGATGCCCATTTCGCGGCAGGCGCGCTGGATGCGGAGGGCGATTTCGCAACGGTTGGCAATGAGGATTTTTTCAAACATGATAGGTTCGCGTATGTCTGTGAGCGCCGAAATCCGGCAACGTCAGGTAGAGGAGGGAATGCGGAACAAAGCCGGCGCGCCCGTCACCGGAGGGGGAGGGCGCGAACCGGGCTTAGCCTATCACAAACAGCGGTTGGCCGAATTCGACCGGTTGGCCGTTCTCGACCAGAATCTGGGTGATCGTGCCGGATTTGTCGGCGTCGATTTCGTTGAGCAGCTTCATCGCTTCGATGATGCACAGGGTGTCGCCTTCCTTGACGACGGCGCCCACTTCGACATACGCGGCCGAACCCGGCGCCGACGAACGGTAGAAGGTGCCGACCATCGGCGATTTGACGATGTGGCCGGTCGGCTCGGCGGCGACGGCCGGGGCCGCTGGTGCGGCGGGCGCGGCGGCTGGCGCGGGAGCGGCGTGGTACTGCGGCTGCATGCCTTGCGGCTGCATCATCACCATCTGGTTTTGTGGCATGGCCGACGATTTGACGATGCGCACTTTGCTTTCGCCTTCGGTCACTTCGAGCTCGGCGATGTCCGACTCCGCGACCAAATCAATCAAGGTCTTCAGCTTGCGTAGATCCATGTAACCCCCTGGGATGTCTTGTTATGTAAGTGTGAGCGGCGCCGCTTCGTGGGCGAAAACCGCGCTAAGTTCGTAATGTTGCGCGCAGATCGCGTAGATTAACGCTTTTTAAGGATGAAGTCGATGGCAAACCGATATCCTTCGATACCCAGTCCGCAGATCGTGCCCACCGCGATCGCGCTCAGGAATGAGTGGTGGCGAAACGACTCGCGCTGATAAATATTCGAAATATGCACTTCAACAAACGGCATCGCCACCCCCGCCAGCGCGTCGCGCAGCGCGACGCTGGTATGGGTCAGGCCGCCCGGGTTGATGATGATGGCGTCCACGCCCTCGCCTCTGGCGGCGTGGATGTGGTCGATCAGCGCCCCTTCGTGGTTGCTCTGAAAACAAGACAGCGTGGCACCGGCCGCCGTGGCCTGGGCTTGGGCCGCCTGTTCGACGTCGGCCAGGGTGCTGGCGCCGTAGACTTCCGGCTCCCGGGTACCCAGTAAATTCAGGTTGGGGCCGTTGAGCAATAGAAGGTTTTTTGCCATGGTTCTAGACCGTTTCCGCGAAAGTTCCGCATTTTGCCGCCAACTGCCGGCATTGGCAAGAGAAAAAACTCGTGTGCGATGTGCCGGCTCCCCTTACAGCGTGGCCAGGTCCTTGCGCAGCTGGTCGAATTTGAGGCGTCCCAGATAGGTCTTCTTGACCTGGCCGTCGGCGCCGATGAGCACGGTGTACGGCAGGCCGCCGTTGGTGTTGCCGAACTGCCGCGCCAGGTCGGTGCCGCTCATGCCGGCCACCAGCACCGGGTAGGTGATTTTGTATTTGTCGCTAAAAGCGGCGATATTCGATGGCGAATCAATGCCGATTCCGATAACTTGCAGCTTCTTACCCGCTTCTCCGGCGGCCAGCTCGGCCAGCTCCGGCATCTCCTGCACGCACGGGGCGCACCACGGCGCCCAGAAATTGACCAGCATCGCCTTGCCTTTATATTGGGCCAGCGCGGTCGGCGCGCCCTTGGCGTCCGGCAGCGTTTGCCCGTACAGCGCGCCGACCGGACCGGTCACGCCGGCCGGCGCGGTGGTGGTGACCGGGGCGGCGTTTTGTTTGTTGAAACCGACCCAGGCGCCGGACGCGGCGAACAGGACGGCGACGCCGGCATAGGCGGCAAGGTGTTTTTTATTCATGATTTATTGGCGTTGGGACTGTCGGGGGTATTTTCAGGGGTACTCTCATGGGTACTCGTATGTGTACTATTAACTAGTAGCGCGCGCACGGCGGCGATGTCGGCCCGCACGGGCTTGCCGTCACCACGGGCCTTGATGGCGCCGCGCAGATCGTCGAGCTCATACAAGGCGGCGTGCACGCCTTCCTTGTGCCACATGAAGCTGACCGTCTCGACCGGGTCGTGGCGCGGCCCCTTGAAATGCGGCGTCTCGGAGATGTCGATCTGCAAATTGCGGTTCAGCAGGAAGATTTCCACCTCCTTGGCGCTGTCGGCGAACAGCTGCAGATGGATGTCGTCGTGCGGGCCGGCCGTGCCGTTCAGGACGGCGCCGGTCAGGAACGGGTGGAACGCGGCCAGGCCCTCCATGATGTCGACCGCCAGGGTGCGCAGCCGGAACAGCCGGGCCGGCTGGCTGTCGGCGTGGAACAGCGCCTGGTAGATGCGCACTTCCGCTTCGATCTGGGCGTTGTCCGGCAGCAAGTTCAGCGGCGGCTGGGTGTCGCCGAGGATTTGCCTGGCGGCCTTGCGCTTGGCGGTGTTGTAGTCGGCGCCGTCCTGGGCGATCAGGCGCGCGGCCGCCGCGGCGATCTCGGCGCGGAGCAACAAGACTTCTTCGATAACATTCGGCGTCATGGACCAGATAATACTCTGAACCGGGAAATCGGCGGCGGCTCAGGTAAAATCGCGTATTCACTTGCGCGGATCGATCCTGTTAGACACTATGCATATTCATATTCTCGGTATTTGCGGCACCTTCATGGGCGGCCTGGCGGTCCTGGCGAAAGAGGCGGGCCACCGCGTGACCGGCTGCGACGCCAACGTTTATCCGCCGATGAGCACCCAGCTGGAAGCCCAGGGCATAGAACTGATACAGGGTTTCGGCCCGGAGCAGACCGCGCTCGATCCCGACCTGTACGTGATCGGCAACGTGGTCTCGCGCGGCAATCCGCTGATCGAGGAAATCCTCAACCGCGGCTTGCCGTACGTGTCCGGGCCGCAGTGGATGGGCGAACATATATTAAGGGACCGCTGGGTGCTGGCCGTGGCCGGCACGCACGGCAAGACCACCACCTCGGCCATGCTGACCTGGATACTGGAAGACGCCGGCTACGCGCCCGGCTTCCTGATCGGCGGCGTGCCGCTGAACTTCGGCGTCTCGGCCCGTATCCAGGGAGATAAAGATTCGATCTTCTTCGTCATCGAGGCCGACGAGTACGACACCGCCTTCTTCGACAAGCGCAGCAAGTTCGTCCACTACCACGCCAAGACCGCGATCCTCAACAACCTCGAGTACGATCACGCCGACATCTTCCCCGACCTCGGCGCCATCGAAACGCAATTCCATCATCTGGTGCGCACGGTGCCCGGCATCGGCCGCGTCATCCATAACGGCGACGAGGCGTCGCTGCGGCGCGTGCTCGAGCGCGGTTGCTGGAGCGGGAAGGAAAGCTTCGGCGGCAATCAAGGCGCCGATTGGGCGATGAAGGAATACGATGACGGCAGTTTCGACGTCATTTTCGAGGGTGAAACGGCCGGCAAAGTCGAGTGGAGCCTGACCGGCAAGCACAACCGCGCCAACGCGCTGGCCGCGATCGCCGCCGCCCGCCACGTCGGCGTGCCGGTGGCGCAGGCGGCCAAGTCGCTGGCGACGTTCGAGAACGTCAAGCGCCGCATGGAACTGCGCGGCACCGTCAACGACATCACCGTGTTCGACGACTTCGCCCACCATCCGACCGCGATCGCCACCACCGTCGGCGGCCTGCGCCAGAAGATAGGCACGGGCGGCCGGATCCTCGCCGTGCTCGAGCCGCGCTCGAACACGATGAAGCTGGGCGCGATGAAGGACGCGCTGCCGGCCAGCCTGGCCGACGCCGACCTGGTGTTCGGCTACGGCAGCCGGCAGGCGCTGGGCTGGAGCCTGGGCGACGCGCTCGCGCCGCTGGGCGAGATCGCCAGTGCCTACGAGGACATCGACGCGCTGGTGGCGGCCATCGTCAAGGCGGCCCGGCCGGGCGACCAGATCATTGTGATGAGCAACGGCGGCTTCGGCGGCGTGCACGACAAAATCCTGGAAGCGCTGGCGCGATGATTCTCTATCTGCACGGATTCCGCTCGTCGCCGAAGTCGATGAAGGCGCGCGTGATCAGCGAGCGCATGGTCGCGCTGGGGTTGTCGGACCAGCTGGTCTGTCCGCAACTGCCGGCCTCGCCGAAGCTGGCGATGGAATTGGCGCTTGCTTTAATAGAGGGCGTTCCGGCGGCGGAGCTGAGCATCGTCGGCTCGTCGCTGGGCGGCTACTACACCACCTGGCTGGCCGAGCGCGTCGGTTGCCGCGCGGTGCTGCTCAACCCGGCCATCGTGCCGCTGCAAGACCTGGACAAGCATGTCGGTGTGACAACGCAATTCCATTCCGACGAGCCGTTCGAGTTCAAGCGCGAATATATCGACGAGCTGCGCGCGCTGGCGGTCGACCCGATCACCCGCCCCGAGCGCTACTTCCTGATCGCCGCCACCGGCGACGAAGTGCTGGACTATCGCGACATGGTCAAGCATTATGCGGGCGCGCGCCAGCACGTGATCGACGGCAGCGACCATGGCATTTCCGAATTTCCCGACTATCTGGAGGCGGTGCTGGCGTTTTGCGGCATCGGGGCCGCCGGTTGAGGGTGCCGTTTTTGCTGGCGTCGTCCAGCCGTGGCGCTTCGCTGCGACAGGCCCAATGGCAACCGCATGTGCTGGCTTTGAACGCGCCGCCGTCCCTGCGTCCATGGCTGACGGCCGGCGGTTCGCTGACTGCCAGACTGAAGGACCACAGCCGGGCTTTCCGCGTGCAGTGCCTGCATCAGCGTGTCGCGCGCTGCCTGTCCGACGAGGCAGCCGTGATCGGCCTGCACCGCCGGGGCCGCGTGTGGGAGAGGGAAGTGTTGCTGCGGTGTGATAATACGCCGGTGGTGTTCGCGCACACGGTGGTGCCGATGTCGGCCACGGCGGCCGATTGGCCTTTGTTTAGCGCGCTGGGCGAGCGCTCGCTGGGGACGACCTTGTTTGGCGACCCGCGCGTGCGGCGCGGCGTTTTGGAATTTGCAAGATTGCGGGAAGAGCATCCGTTGGCGCAACGCGCGGCGGCGGCCCTGGGCGTTGAAAACGAAGCGCCTCCGCAAGAGCGCATATTATATGCACGGCGCTGTTTATATCGGCGCCGTCAGGGTACTCTGCTGGTCACGGAAGTGTTCCTGCCTTCCGTGCTGGACCTGAAACAACAGTGATAACAACGAACAGAAACGAGCAATGAATCTATTTTTCGAAGAATCCGGCGATTTCAAGGTCGGTACCATGATGTCGCAAGCGGGCGAGGCCTACCAGGTTGAGATGGCCAGCGGCAAGCGCACCAAGGTCAAGATCAAGGACGTGCTGCTGCAGTACGAGAAGCCGTCGCCGACGGATTTGATGGAACAGGCCAAGGCCGTCGCCGCCGAGATCGACCTCGACTTCCTATGGGAAGTGGCGGGCGAGGAGGAATTCGGCTTCGCCGAGCTGGGCGCCGAATACTTCGGTCACGCGCCGCTGCCTGCCGAGGCCGCCGGCCTGATCCTGAGCCTGCACTCGGCGCCCATCTATTTCTACAAGAAGGGCCGGGGCCGCTACAAGGCCGCGCCGGAGCAATCGTTGCGCGCCGCCCAGGCCGGCATCGAGAAAAAGAAGCAGCAGGCGCTGGTCCAGGCCCAGTACGTCGAGGAACTCAAGGCCGACAAGTTGCCGGAATCGATGAAGAACATCGTCATGCAGCTGCTGTTCAAGCCGGACAAGAACTCGATCGAATACAAGGCGATGGAAGCGGCTTGCAATGAATTGCACACCAATCCGCAGCGCTTGATGCTGGCGGCCGGTGGCGTGGAGTCGCCGAAGGCGCTGCACATGGCCAAGTTCCTGTTCGAGAGCTTCCCGCGCGGCGCCGGTTTCCCGGACGTGCCGGTGCCGGTGGCGCCGACCAATCTGCCGCTGGCCGACGTCAAGGCGTTCTCGATCGACGACGTCACCACCACCGAGATCGACGACGCCTTCTCGGTCACCAGGCTGGCCGACGGCAACGTCAAGATCGGCATCCACATCGCCGCGCCGGGCCTGGGCATCAAGCCGGACGACGCCGTCGACAAGATGGCGCGCGCGCGCATGTCCACCGTGTATATGCCGGGCGACAAAATCACCATGCTGCCGGATGCCATCGTCGAAGCGTTCACCCTGGCCGAGGGCAAGACCTGCCCGGCGCTGTCGCTGTACGCGACGTTGAACCCGGCCGACTGGTCGCTGATCGCCACCGAGACGCGCGCCGAGATGGTGCCGATCGAGAGCAATCTGCGCCACAACGACCTGGACGATCTGGTCAACGAGGAAACCCTGGCCAGCGGCGAGGGCGACTACGCCCACAAGGAAGAGCTGGGCCTGATCTGGAAATGGGCGCAGGTGCTGGAGGCGGCGCGCATGGTCAAGCGCGAGGGCTTCGGCCTCAAGCCGGAACAGAACAACCGCGTCGATTTCAACTTCTACGTCGAGAACGACGTCGTCACCGTCAGCCGCCGCAAGCGCGGCGCGCCGCTGGACAAGATCGTCGCCGAGCTGATGATTTTCGCCAACAGCACCTGGGGCAAGCTGATGCACGACCATGGCGTGCCGGGCATTTACCGCAGCCAGGGCCAGGGCGTCGGCGGCTGGGCCGCCAAGATGCAGGTGCGCATGGTCACGCACGCGGCGCCGCACCAGGGCCTGGGTGTCGACCAGTACGCGTGGAGCACGTCGCCGCTGCGCCGCTATACCGATCTGGTCAATCAATGGCAGATCCTGGCGTGCGCCGAGCACGGCGTGACGGCGCCGCTGGTGGCGCCGTTCAAGCCCAAGGACGCCGAGTTGTTCGCCATCGTGTCGCAGTTCGACGCGGCGTACGCGGCGTATGGCGACCATCAATCGAACATGGAACGCTACTGGTGCCTGCGCTGGCTGGGGCAGGAAAACGCCCGCCAGGTCGAGGCGGTGGTGCTCAAGGACGAGGTGCTGCGGCTGGTCGACATTCCGCTGATCATCCGTCTGCCGGGCATGCCGTCGGTGGCGCGCGGCGCGCAGGTCAAGATCGACATCCTGCGTTGGGACGAGGTCGACCTGTCGATCGAAGCGCGCATCCTGGAGATACCGACCACGGAAGCCGTCGCAGCCGATGCCGAGCTCGATTACGAGGATGAGGTCGTGGAGGAAGCGGTCGCCGCGCCGGAAGTCGCGGTGGAAGTGGCCGCCGAAGTGCCGACGGCCGAGTAACCGCCAACCCCAAGCGAAGGCCGGGGTCGTACGGGGACTCGGCGTCCCCGTACGACCCCATCCCGGCGGTAGCCGCCGGGTTTGCTTTGACGTAAAATCACCCCACCATTTTTACCCCCGGCCCCGCGTGAAGTCTTTCCAAGAAAATCGCTTCCTGTACATCGCCATCGGCGTCTCGCTGATCGCGCACGCCGCCATGCTGACGGTGCACTTCGTCGCGCCCACGCCGGCGGCGGTGAAACCGACCGATCCCGGCCTGGAAGTGATCCTGGTCAACGCCAAGCACAGCAAGGCGCCGCTGAAAGCCGACGCGCTGGCCCAGGCCAATCTGGACGGCGGCGGCAATGTCGATCAGGGCCGCTCCAAGTCGCCGCTGCCGGACATGCGCAAAACCGAGGACGGCGAGAGCATCAAGGCCTCCAAGCGCCGCATCGCCGAGCTCGAGGAGCGCCAGCGCAACCTGCTCACGCGCGTGGCCAAGCCCGATCCGTTCGCCGCGCCGCCGGTGACCGAGAAGACCGCGCCCGATCCGCTGCCGAGCGGCGCCGACCTGCTCGATTCGAGCAAGGCGATCGCCCGCCGCGCCGCCGAGATCAGCGAAACCATCGAAGACCAGAACAAGCGTCCGAAGAAAACCTTCATCACGCCGAGCACGCGCGGGGTTGGCTACGCGATGTACTATAAAACGCTGCAAAAGCGGATCGAAGACATCGGTACGCTGAACTTCCCCCAGAAGAACGGCCGCAAGCTGTACGGCCAATTGGTGCTGTCGATCCCGGTCTTCCAGGACGGCACGATTTACGAGAAGGAAGGCGGCATCAAGATCGACCGCAGTTCCGGCAACGCCGCGCTGGACGACGCGGCCATCAACATCGTGCGCCGCGCCGCGCCGTTCGGCAAATTCCCGCCGAACATGTTGTCGGCCGACAAGGACGATCTGTGGGTGATCGTTACGACGTTTAAATTTACCCGCGATGACAAATTACAAGCCGACATGAGCGGTGGAGGAAGATGACGATGGATCGCTACTGCGTGTTCGGCAACCCGATTGCCCATAGTAAATCGCCCGAGATCCACGCCGCCTACGCGGCGCAGACCGGCCAGCAGCTGCGCTACGAAAAACGGCTGGCGCCGCTGGACGGCTTCGCTGCCGCCGTGCACGCCTTCATCGCCGAGGGCGGCCTTGGAGCCAACGTCACCGTGCCGTTCAAGCTGGAGGCGGTCAAGGTCGCCAACGCGCTGACGATACGCGCGCAGGCGGCCGGCGCCGTCAACACCTTGCACTTCACGGACGACGGCATCATCGGCGATAACACCGACGGCGCCGGCCTGGTGGCCGACATCGTCGGCAACGCGGGCGTGGCGATCACCGGCAAGCGCGTGCTGCTGCTGGGCGCGGGCGGGGCGGCGCGCGGCGTCGTGCTGCCGATCCTGGAGCATCGTCCGGCGCAGCTGGTCATCGCCAACCGCACCGTGGCCACGGCCGTGGCGCTGGCAGAACAGTTCGCCGCGCTGGGCGGCGAAGGCGTGGTCTCCGGCCGCGGTTTCGCCGACATCGAAGGCGGCTTCGACATCGTCATCAACGCGACGTCGGCCAGCCTGGGCGCCGAGGTGCCGCCGGTATCGCCTTTGGTGTTCGCGCCCGGCGCGCTTGCTTTGGACATGATGTACTCAAAATCCCCCACCGTATTTTTGCAGTTCGCGGCCCAACACGGCGCACGGCTGCGCGACGGCCTTGGCATGCTGGTGGAACAGGCTGCCGAGGCGTTCAGCGTCTGGCGCGGCGTGCGTCCGGCCACCGGCGAGGTGTTGCGGCAGTTGCGTGACCAGCTATGAGCGCCGCCAAGGGAGGGCGCAAGTGGGCCTGGGTGAAGTGGATCTTCATCCTGCCGGTGCTGTTGTTCGCGGCCGTGCA
>JBDSKP010000822.1:0-6321 GCA_039916925.1 Duganella sp. | reverse complement strand
GAGGGCCGGTCGGGCGTGTCGCCGCGCTTCGTCATCAACGCGCTGTCGAACGCCATCATCCAGTCGCAGCGCAGCAGCCTCAGCACGATGGACCTGCTGCTGGCCCTCAAGGACGGCATCGACAGCGACGCCCGCATCGAGCCGGCCCGCAAGGCCTTGTCCGTCTCGTTCGAACAGGAGGTCGAGGACCTGTTGGGCAAGTATCTGGACGAGGTCGAGGCCATGCTCGACAACCGCCAGGTCAAGGACCCGATCACCAGCGAGGAGCGGCGTCCGGACGAGCGCTTCCTGCGCGCCGTCGCGGAAAAAATCCATATTTCCGGCTCCGGCAAGCAATCGTTCCGGCAGGAGGTGGTGCGCAAGGCCATGAGCGCCTACAAACGCGGCGAGCGCTTCGGCCTGGGCAGCCACGCCCAGTTGCGCGACGCTCTGCAGCAGTATCTGTTCGAGCAGCGGCGCGACGTGCTGCGTCCGCCCAACTACGACGCCGACGACGACGAAGGCGGCAACGAGGATGGCGACATCAAGCGGTTGATGGAGTTCGCGATCGACGACATCCTCGAATGGCTGTGGGACCAATTCAAGCTGCCCGAGTTGCGGCCCCGGGGCACCGCCACGCTCGACGAACCGGACTACGTGCGCGAAGGCTGGGACAAACGCGGCGCGCGCTCGCGGCTCGACCGGCGCCGCGCCGTCAAGGAGGCGATCAAGCGGCGCGCCGTGCAGACGCGGCCTGCGCCCTTCACCAACGACGATCTGCGCTTCAGGCAACTGGTCCGGCATCCGCGCCCTATCACCTGGGCTACAGCATGTGGGAGCGCATCATCGACCGGCAAGGCGTGGACGCCGCGCAAGGATGGCGAGACGCGGGTAGTAAGCCGGGACATCGACGACGTGCGCGAAGCGATCCTGGCGCCAAAATACAACTACGGCGCGCCATGCATCGCGGTCGAGCGCATGCGCGAGGGCCGCGGGCTGGACCTGGATCAAGCTGAATAAGTGATGAACTACGTCTGCCGCGTGTGGCGCAAGCCGGTCACGCTGCACACCGTCGACTTCCGCGGCGTCGCGCGAACCATAACGATCACCCAACCGGTAGGCTAAAAGGCCGCCCGACGACACGGGACCCGGATAAACACGTGTTCCACGTAGGGCGGATTAGCGCAGCGTAATCCGCCATGTATCCGCCACCGACAACGCGTGAAAACACCCTAAGCCCCGCCACCCGAATCAGCCCCCACCCGCGCCCCGACATCCAACTGCCCGATATACCACCGCAACGCCTGATGCAACCCCCGCTGCAAATCATGCGTCGGCACATAGCCCAGCAAATCGGCGGCCTTCGAAATATCGGCCTGCGAATGCCGCACATCACCGGCGCGAAACTCCCCGTAGCAGGGCTGATAATCGCGCAAATGCGGATACCGCTCGACCAGCAAGCCATGCAGTATCAAATACAGCTCATTCAAACTGGTGCGCGCATTGAGCGCCACATTGTAGACCTGATTGACGGCAGCCGGATTATCCGTCAGCGCCGCCAGCAAACTGGCCTGCACCGCGTTGGCGACATAACAAAAATCACGGCTACTCTCGCCGTCGCCATTGATGACCACCGGCCGCTGTTCGATCATCGCCGAAATCCACAACGGAATCACCGCCGCGTACGCGCCGCAACGGTCCTGCCGCGGCCCGAAGACATTGAAATACCGCAAGCCGATCGTCTGCATCCCGTAGCAGCGCGCATAAACCCCGGCATACAGCTCGTTGACATGCTTGGTCACCGCGTACGGCGACAGGGCGTTGCCGATCCGCGGCTCCCGTTTCGGCAGCGCCGGATGATCGCCATAGGTCGCGCTCGACGCCGCGTACACCATGCGCCGGACGCCGGCCAGCCGCGCCGCGTCCAGCACGTTGAGGAAGCCGCCGACGTTGACGTCGCTGGTCAGCAGCGGGTCGTCGATCGAGCGCGCGACCGAACCGAGCGCCGCCTGGTGCAGCACGAAGTCGGCGCGCTCGCAGGCGCGCCGGCAGACGGCCGGGTCGCGGATGTCGCCTTCGATCAGTTCGAAGCAGCGCCACGCGGCCGGTCCGACCTGGTCGCGCACCTGCTCCAGGTTGTGGCGGCAGCCGGTGAGGAAATTGTCCACCCCGACCACGCGCTGGCCAAGTTCCAGCAACGCCTGCAACAGGTTGGAACCTATGAACCCGGCAACTCCGGTCACGACCCAGCGGTATTGTTCCTGCTCCAGGTGCTCGCGCGCGCTCTGGTAGACCGACGTGGCCGGCGTGCCGTCTTCATAGTCGCTCATCACAGCCTCCAGACGCTCAGGCCGCTCTGACGCAGCGCCGCTTCGTCGAATTGCGATTTCAAATCGATAAAGCAACCGGCGGCGGCGATCTTTTCGCGCACCTGTTCCAGCGGACGGGCCGACAGCTCGCGGTGGCCGACGGCGGCGATCAGCGCCTCCGCGCACGGCAACTCGTCCCAGCTTTCGAGCTTGACGCCGTATTCGTGCATCGCCTCGTCGGCGTCGGCCACAGGATCGTGCACATGGACCTGCAAGCCGTACGATTCGAGCTCGCGGATCATGTCGGCGACCTTGGAGTTGCGCAGGTCCGGGCAGTTCTCCTTGAAGGTCAGGCCCAGCACGTTGACCCTGCAACCCTTGAGCTTGAAGCCGGCGCGTACCATCTCCTTGACCGTCTTCTCCGCGACGAACTTGGCCATGCCGTCGTTGATGCGGCGTCCGGCCAGGATCACATGGGGGTGGTAGCCGAGCATCTCGGCCTTGTGCGTCAGGTAGTACGGATCGACGCCGATGCAATGGCCGCCGACCAGGCCGGGTCGGAACGGCAGGAAGTTCCATTTGGTGCCGGCCGCCCGCAGCACTTCCAGCGTGTCGATCTCCAGCCGGTCGAAGATGATGGCCAGCTCGTTCATCAGCGCGATGTTGAGGTCGCGCTGCGTGTTCTCGATGACCTTGGCGGCCTCGGCCACCTTGATGCTGGAGGCCCGGTGCACACCGTCCTCGACCACTTCCTCGTACAGCGCGGCCACGCGCGCCAGCGTCTGCTCGTCGTCGCCGGAGACGACTTTGCGGATCGACGTCAGCGTGTGTTCCTTGTCGCCCGGATTGATGCGCTCGGGCGAGAAGCCGACGTGGAAATCGCGCTGCCACATCAAACCCGAGCACTGTTCCAGTATCGGGATGCAGATTTCCTCGGTGGCGCCCGGATAGACGGTGGACTCGTAAACCACCACCGCGCCCGGTTTCATGTGCCGACCGACCGACTGGCTGGCGCCGACCAGCGCCGAGAAATCCGGATTGTGCGCGCTGTCGACCGGCGTCGGCACGGCGACGATGATGTAATCGGCTTCGGCCAGCGCGGCCGGGTCGCAGCCCATCTCCAGCCAGCGCGACGCGGCCAACTGCTGCGCCGACACTTCGCCGCTGGGATCGATCCCGCTGCGATAGCTGGCGACCTTGCGCGCAGATAAATCCAGTCCGATGGTGCGCCGGCGCGTGCCGAACGACACCGCCAGCGACAAGCCGACATACCCGAGCCCGACAACGGCGACCACTTCCATTTGAGCACCTCGTTTGAGAGCGTTAAAAGACGTCTCGCCGATTCTACGGACGGCGTCATGGTCGCGCTTGAGGTGGCACAAACGACCGCCGTTTGCGCTGGGTGGTGGCTTGACGGGGCCGCCCTTTGCGTCCGATCAACCGCCGCCGGCGCTATCGTTCCTACTCTTACGATACCCACACCCAGGAGACTCCCATGCCCCGTTCGTCGCGCGCCCTGTTGACGTTGTTGATACCGTTGCTGCTGGCCGGCTGCGGCCGCACGCAAAGCGACGAACAGCTGTTGTCCGCCGCGCGCCAGCACGTGGCCAAGGGAGAAACCAAGTCGGCGGTCATCCAGCTCAAGAATCTGTTGCAGCGGACGCCGGCCAACGGCCAGGCGCGGCTGATGCTGGGACGGCTGTATCTGGACGCCGGCGACGTGTTGTCGGCCGAGAAGGAATTGCGGCGCGCACTGGAGTTGGGCATGGCCCGGGGCGATGTCATGCCATCGCTGGGCAAGTCGCTGCTGCTGCAAGGCCAATACAACAAGCTCCTCGATGAGATCAACGGCGACCCGCGTCAGCCCGAACTGCTGGCCCTGCGCGGCCACGCGCTGGTGGGACTGAACCGCGCCGACGAGGGGGCCCGCCTATTCGAACAGATACTGGCGGACCATCCCGACAACCCGGCCGCGCTGCTCGGGCTGGTCCGGCTGCGGCTGCGGGACGACACGCCCGACGCGGCGCTGGCGCTGGTCGAGCGCGCGCTGGCGCGCTCCCCGGACGACGTCGACGCGTGGCGCCAGAAAGGCGACATTCTGCGCCTGCCGGGCAAGAACACGGAGGCGCTGGCCGCCTATCGACAGGTGCTGAAACTGCACCCGGCGCAGGTGCGGGCGCACGTGGACATCGCCAGCCTGCATATCCAGTCCGGCCGGTTCGACCAGGCGCGCGCCGAACTGGGGATCGCCAGCCGCGTCGCCTCGAACAATTTGATGCTGATCTACACGCAGGCATTGCTGGACTTCCGCGAAGGCAAGCTGGCTGCCGCGCAGGAACATTTACAGCGGGTGTTGCGCACCGCCCCCGAGCATTTGCCCAGCAATCTGCTGATGGGCGCGGTGCTGCGCGGCCTGGGTCTGTTTTCGCAAGCGGAGCCATACCTGCGCAAATTCCTCGACGCCAACCCGGGCCAGCCCTACGCCACCAAGCTGCTGGCCATGGTGCTGGTCAACACCGGCGCGGCGGACCAGGCGCTGGCGCTGATCGAGCCGCTGTTGCCGACGCATCAGCAGGATCTGGACCTGCTGTCGCTGGCCGGCGAGATCCATATGCGGCTGCGCCAGTTCGCCAGGGCGGCGGGCTACCTCGAGCGGGCCGCCGCGCTGGCGCCGCAGGCGACCATGTTGCACGCGGCGCTGGCGATGAGCCATATGGGGATGGGCGAGAACACCCGCGCGATCGCCGAGCTCGAGCGCGCGACCCGGCTGGACGGGAAGTCGTCGCGCGCCGGCGTGCTGCTGGTGCTGAGCCATCTGCGCAACCAGGAATATGCCAAGGCGCTGGAGGCGGTCAAGCGGCTGGAAGCGCGGCAGGACGGCAATCCGATGGTGCAAAATCTCAAGGGCGGCGTCTTGTTGTTAAACCGGGACAGCGCGGGCGCCCGCGCCAGCTTCGAGAAGGCCTTGAAATTCGCGCCATCGTACATGCCGGCGCTGAACAACCTCACGCGCATGGATCTGGACGACAAGAAGCCGGAGCGGGCGGGCGAGCGTTTGCGGGCGGCGCTGGACAAGAACAAGAGCAACGCCGACGTCATCGCCGCGCTGGCCGATCTGGCGCTGACCCAGTCTAAACCGACGGAGGCGCGGCGCTGGCTGGAACAGGCGGTGCGCGATCATCCGGACAACGTGGAGGCCTCGCTGCGGCTGGCGTCCTTCTACGCCAGCGCCGACGAGTTGCCGAAGGCGCAGGCGGTGGCGGAAAAAATCCTGGTGACCGATCCGTCGAACGCCAACGCGCTGGCGCTGCTGGCCGAGCTGCAAAGCCGCGGCGGCGACAAGGACGCGGCGCTCGAGAACTGGACCAGGCTGGCCGTGCTGCAGCCGAGCTCAGCCGAGATCCAGCTACGCATCGCCGATGCCCGTCTCGCCGTCAAGGACCATGACGGCGCCGCCAAGGCGCTCAACAAGGCGCTGTCGCTGCAGCCTGACTTTCCCCAAGCCCAGGCCGCGCTCACCAGGCTGCTGATCGGCCAACAGGATTGGGCGCAGGCGCTGCAAACGGTCAGGGGATTCCAGAAGGCACGCGACAACGCGCCGCTGGGCTACAAGCTGGAAGGCGACGTGCTGATGGCGCGAAAGCATTCGCGTCCCGCGCTGGCGGCGTATCAAAAGGCCTACGAACTGCAGCCGTCCGGCCCCACGCTGATTCCGCTGTACCGCGCGCTGGTACAGTCCGGCGACCCGGCCGAGGCGCGGGCGCGCATGCAAAAGTGGCTGGACAAGCATGCCGACGACCGCACCACGCGTCTGTTCTTCGCCAGCAGCCTGCTGGCTGAAAAGGACTTTCCGGCCAGCATCGCGCAATTCGAGTTGTTGCTCAAACTGGCCCCCGGCCATGCGGTGGTGTTGAACAACCTGGCCTGGCTTTACCAGCAACAAAAAGATCCGCGCGCGCTGGGCCTGGCCGAGCGCGCGTACAAGGCCGCCCCGGCCAACCCGGTCGTGCTCGACACGCTGGGCTGGATACTG
>JBDSKP010000821.1:0-4002 GCA_039916925.1 Duganella sp. | reverse complement strand
CCATGCATGCGCAGTCGGCTGTGCATGCGCGGCGGATTACGCTGCGCTAATCCGCCCTACGTGTCTCCGTGGTGGGGCGGCGTTATTTGTCTACCCGGGGTTTTCGCACCCCCCCAAAAAAACACCGCCTCGCGGGCGGTGTTTTGATGGCGCGGCAAGGTCGCGGCGTTAGCGCGCTCGTCCCCGGAAAACCAGGTTGGCGATCGCCAGCAGCACCACCGCGCCGAGGAACGATACCCCCAGCGAACCGAGGCTGAAGTCGCCGTCGTTGATGGTGCCCGTGCCCAGCAACGGCGAGATCACCAGACCACCGAGGAACGCACCGACGATGCCGACGATGACATTCAAGAAGATACCCTGCTGGGCATCCGTGTTCATGATTTTACTGGCAATCCAGCCCAGCAGACCGCCGACGATAATCCATCCGATAAAGTTCATTTTTCTTCTCCCTGACTATGTAATTGACGTTGCATCCACTAGTGTTGACGCGCTTGTTTTTTGCCGCCGCCCGCGCCTTTGCCGGTGTCGGCCTTGGTGTGGCTCGCGGCATCCTTGCCGGCTTTCGCCTTTGCCGGGCTGCCAGAACTGTTACCGGGCTGCTCGGCGGATTGTTTATTGCCACTGCCCGACTGCTTTTGCTTGGTCATGCTTACCTCCCAATCAACAGTTGTGACGTCTTCCATCGGCATCGCCACTTGCCGCGTCGACAAACTATCCGACCACTGCATTCTACGGCCGGCTCAGCCGGGGCTTGTCAGCACACGGCTGCTGACAACGTAGGACTACAGCGCATCGTGCTCGGCAAACCACCCGCGCCTCACTCCGGAACGTTACGCGTGGCAGCGCTGATCTGCGCCAGCGGCACCTTGGGACTGCGGTCGGCGTTGAGCAGGCCGTTGGTCTCCTGGAAAGTGTCGGAGAACTGGGTGTAGCAAAAACCGCTGAACATCACAGTCTCGTTGACCACCTTGAGCAAGGTCCGATAGCGCGACAGATAGGTCTCGGCGTCGCCGACGCGCGAATAGCCCCAGGTGTGGTGGGACGGCGCGTTCGGATCGAAGGCGATGCCGCCGAATTCGGTCAGCACGATCGGCTGCCCACGGTGCGGGAAGCCGTCCAGGGTGAGGATGCGCCCGCCCGGGCGGCGCTGGTCGAACAGGGTGCGCACCGGATCGGTGACGGCGTAGCGCTGCCGCAGCTTCTCCGGGTCGGCGTCGTAGTCGTGGATGCCGAGGATGTCGGTGGCCGACGCCTCCCAGCCGTCGTTGCCGATCACCGGGCGCGTGGCGTCGAGCATGCGCGTCATGTGGTACAGCGCCTCGACGGCGTTGCGGTGCGCCTGCGTCGAGGTCAGGTTCGGCACGCCCCACGATTCGTTGAACGGCACCCAGACGATCACGCACGGATGGCTGTAATCGCGTTCGATCGCCTCGGTCCACTCGTTGATCAGCCGCGTCATCGCGCGCGGGCTGAAGGCGTAGGCCGACGGCATCTCCTCCCACACCAGCAGGCCGAGCCGGTCGGCCCAGTACAGGTAGCGCGGGTCCTCGATCTTCTGGTGCTTGCGCACGCCGTTGAAGCCCATCTCCTTGGCCAGCTCGACGTCGCGGCGCAACGCCTCGTCCGACGGCGCCGTCATCAGGGTCTCGGGCCAGTAGCCCTGGTCGAGCACCAACCGCAGCGGATAGGGCCGGCCGTTGAGCATGAAGCGGTCGCGGTTGATCGCCACCGAGCGCAGCGCCGTGTACGAGCGCACCGTGTCGAGCACCTCGTCGCCGCAATACAAGGTCAGCTCCGCGTCGAGCAGCGTCGGTCGTTCGGGGCTCCACAGCAGGTCGTTGCGGGAGTCGTCGATGCCGGGGTCCGACAGCACGATCTTGCGGTTGGCCGCGCGCCCCACCAGCAGGTAGCGGTCGGCCGCCAGCAGCACGCCATTGTGCAGCAGCCGCACCGACACGGCCAGGTTGTCGCGGATGTCGCCACCGGCGAGCACTTCGCAACCCATCTCGAAGCCGTCGAACACCGGCGTCCAGCGCAACGAGCCGATGTAGGTGGCCGGCAGCGTCTCGAGCCACACCGTCTGCCAGATGCCGGTGGTGCGCGGATACCAGATCGAGTGCGGCTCGAGCTGCCAATCCTGCTTGCCGCGCGGCTTGGCCAGGTCGCCCGGGTCGTCCTCGACATGCACCACGATAGTCTGGCCGCGCCCCGCGGCCAGCGCGTCGGTGATGTCGGCATGGAACGGCGTGTGCCCGCCCTCGTGCTCGGCCACCAGCACGCCGTTGACCCACACGCGCGCGTGGTAGTCGACCGCGCCGAAATGCAGCATCGTGCGCGCGCCGCGTTCCGCCAGCTCGAACGTGCGGCGGTACCAGCAGGCCGTGTGGAACGATTCGTCGCCGATGCCGCTGGCCCTGGCCTCGGGCGCGAACGGCACCACGATCCGCGCGCTCCAGTCGATCGGATCGCCGGGGTGGCTGAAGCGCTGCTCGTGGTCGAAGGCGAATTCCCATTCGCCGTTCAGGGACTGCCACGCGTCGCGTACCAGTTGGGGTCTCGGATATTCGAATTGACTCATACGCATCCCTCGCGGTCGGTGCCGCGCCAATTTTCACGGCAAAAATTAATGCTAGCAATGTTCGATCCGTAACGCATTTCAATTCCGCCGGGAAAAGCGGACGCGGCGCGAAAAATTCGACAAAGTGACACTAATTTACAACTGCTTTTCCTAGCGGAATTGAAAAGAAAAAATAACCGTTCATTGCTACGATGGATCGGCACACCAGGCGGCGCGGCGCGCCCCCTGACAGCATCGTCGGCGGCGACAAGCGACCTCGTCGTCTAACAATTAACGACCCGCAAGGGCACCGGGAGAACATCATGAAAACCATCATCGTCTTTTGTCATCTGCGCTGGGATTTCGTCTATCAGCGCCCGCAACAACTCCTGTCGCGCCTGGCAAAACACTACAAGATCGCCTTTGTCGAGGAACCGGTTTTCCATGATGGCGACAGCTTCCTGCACAGCTCCACGCCGGCGCCCAACGTCACCGTGTACCGGCCGCACACGCCGGTGCAGGCGCCCGGTTTCCACGACGACCAGATCCCGCTGCTGCAACCGCTGCTTGCCGGGCTCAGCCGTGACGACGACGCCCCCATCGTCTGGTTCTACACGCCGATGGCGCTGCCGCTGCTGCCGCTACTGGCACCCTTGCACGCCGGGCTGGTGGTCTACGATTGCATGGATGAACTGTCGGCCTTCAAGAATCCGCCGAAGCAATTGCTGCAGCGCGAGACGGCGCTGCTCAAGATCGCCGACCTCGTCTTCACCGGCGGCCCCAGCCTGTACGAGGCCAAACGCGGGCGCCACGACAACGCCCACTGCTTCCCCAGCAGCGTCGACGCGGCGCACTTCCGCCGCGCGCTCGACCGCGCCGACGGCCATCCGCTGCACGCCGGCATCCCGGCTCCACGGCTGGGCTACTACGGCGTCATCGACGAGCGCTTCGACACCGCGCTGATCGCCGCGCTGGCCGACGCCCATCCGGAGTGGCAGCTGGTGCTGGTCGGGCCGGTCGTCAAGATCGACCCGGCCGCGCTGCCGCAACGCCCCAACATCCACTACCTGGGCCAGCAGTCGTACCAGGACTTGCCGCGCTTCCTGGCCGGCTGGGACGTGTGCCTGCTGCCGTTCGCGCTCAACGAGGCGACCCGCTACATCAGCCCGACCAAGGTGCTCGAATACATGGCGGCCGAACTGCCGTCCGTCAGCACCGCCATCAAGGATGTCGAGGACCCGTACAGCGACATCGTCTGGATCGCCCAAGGCCACGGGGAATTCATCGGCGCCTGCGAGGCCGCGCTGGCGATGACGCCGGCGCTGCGCGCGGCGCTGGCCGAGAAGATGCGCGCCGTGGTCGAGAACACCTCGTGGGATGCCACCGCCGAGGACATGCGCGCGCTGCTGGCGAACACGCCGCCGTCGGGCATGGGGGCCAAGCTG
>JBDSKP010000820.1:0-6276 GCA_039916925.1 Duganella sp. | reverse complement strand
AGGCCAAATGCCCGCGCCAAGCCCCAAGGTCGCGGAGCAAAGTAGCGGACGGCAATTCAAGAAACTGGGCGGCGGGTGCGGGTGCGGGCGCCGGAGCCGTGGGCGCGCCAAGTGCCGGCGGCTGCGCCGGGGCCGGAGCTGGCGCCGGAACATTCGCATCAACTCCCACTCCACGTTCGAGCCGCGCCGCGGCGGCTTGTTCTTCCAGGGTCTGGCCTTCCACCGGCACTACTTCTTCCGCGTCTTCTTTTTCCACTTTGGTCGTATCCTTTCCGGCCGGGCGCTTGCCCAGCAGGTAATAATCGAGCGCCTTGCGCGCGATCGGCGCCGCTTCCGCGCCCCCCTTGCCGGCGTTTTCCACCACCAGCGCGATCGCGATGCGCGGCTTGTCGGCCGGCGCGAACGCCGTGAACAGCGCGTTGTCGCGCAGGCGTTCCGCCAGTTTGGCGGCATTGTACTTCTCGCCCTTTTTAATCGTGATCACCTGCGCCGTGCCGGTCTTGCCGCCCACCCGGTACTCGGCGCCGGCAAAGGCGCGCACACCGGTGCCGCCGGCCTCCGTGGTCACGCCGACCATCGCGTTCTTGATGAAATCGATGTTCTCCTGCTTCAGCGGAATGCGATAGCTCTCCTTCGACACCGTCAGCGTGCGCGCCCGGGTCGATCCATTCTCGAGGATCTTCACCAAGTGCGGTTTCATCACCATGCCGTTATTGGCCAGGTTGGCCACGGCGTGCGCGATCTGCAACGGGGTGTAGGCGTTGTAGCCGGAACCGTTACTGACCGAGATCGTATCACCACCGACCCAGCGCCCCGCCGCACCCTTGAAGCGCTTGCGCTTCCACTCCTGCGACGGCAGCACGCCGATCTTCTCGTTGGCCAGATCGATGCCGGTCTTCTGGCCGAAGCCGAAAGGCTTCATGAAATCGTGGATCATGTCGATGCCCATGTCGTGACCGAGCTCGTAGTAGTAGGTGTTGCACGACACGACGATGGACTTGTGCATGGCGACCGAACCGTGGCCGCCGACCACGTCGTCGTTGAACTTGTGGCCGCCCAGGTAGTAGTAGCCCGGATCGTAAGTGGTCTGGTTGGTGGTGCGCTTGCCCAGCTCCAGCGCCGCCAGCGCCATGAAAGGCTTGAAGGTCGATCCCGGCGCGTAGGTGCCCGATAACGGCCGGTTCACCATCGGCCGGTCCAGCGAGGTATTGAGCTCGTTCCAGTTCTGGGCGTCGATGCCGTCGACGAACAGGTTCGGATCGTAGCCGGGCCGCGACACATAGGCCAGGATGTCGCCGGTCGACGGCTCGATCGCCACCAGCGCGCCGCGGCGGTCGCCGAACGCGTCCTCCACCACTTTCTGCAGTTCGATGTCGATCGACAGCACCAGGTTGGTGCCCGGGACGGCGGGCTTGCGCGACAGCGTGCGGATCGCCCGGCCGCCGGCGGTCACTTCCACTTCCTCGTAGCCGGTGCGGCCGTGCAGCTGGTCTTCGTAACTTTTCTCCAGGCCCTCCTTGCCGATATGGTCGGTGCCCTTGTAGTTGGTGGCGTCGTCGCCGTCCTCGATGGCGTCGGCTTCCGCGCGGCTGATGCGGCCGATGTAGCCGATCACGTGCGACGCCGTCTCCCCCAGCGGATACTGGCGGAACAGGCGCGCCTGGACTTCGACGCCGGGAAAGCGGAAACGCTGCGCCGTGAAGCGCGCCACCTCCTCGTCGGTCAAGCGGGTGCGCAGCGGCACGCTCTCGAAACGCTTGGATTCCTCCAGCAGCTTCTTGAACCGCTTGCGGTCCTTGACCTCGATGTTGACCAGTTGGGACAACTCGTCGATCGTCTCGTCGAGCGTCGCCGTCAGCTTGGACGGCGTGATCTCCAGCGTGTAGGCCGAGTAGTTACGCGCCAGGATCACGTTGTTGCGGTCCATTATCAGTCCGCGATTGGGCGTGATCGGCACGATGGCGATGCGGTTCTCCTCCGCCTTGACGACAAAATCGTCGTGCTTGATCACCTGCAGCCAGATGAAGCGCGCCAGCAGCAATCCGAAGCAGATGAAGACGGCGATGCCCAGCACCGCGATCCGCATGCGGAACTCTTTCAGTTCGCGCTCGGTGTCCTTGATCTCCATCATGCCAGCGCACCCCATGCCGGCGCGCCGGACGGGTTGCGCACGCCGCGGCTATGCCGCTGGATGCTCATTAAAATGCCGGCGGCGAGGCCCAGCGTCAGCAAGGCGGTGCCGCCATAACTCATGAAAGGCAGCGGCACGCCGACCACCGGCACGATGCCGCTGACCATGCCCATGTTGACGAAAGCGTAGGTAAAGTAAATCATCGTGATGGCGCCCGCCAGCAGGCGCGTAAAGAAGGTGGATGCATTGAGTGCGATGGCGAGCCCGCGCCAGATCAGCAGCAGGTACAACACCATCAGCACCAGATTGCCGGCGAGGCCGAATTCCTCGGAGAAGACGGCGAAAATAAAGTCGGTGGTGCGCTCGGGGATGAACTCCAGGTGGGTCTGCGTGCCATGGGTCCAGCCCTTGCCCGCCGCGCCGCCGGAGCCGATGGCGATCATCGACTGGATGATGTGGAACCCCTTGCCCAGCGGGTCGTGATAGGGATCGATCAAGGTCAGCACGCGCTCGCGCTGGTAGTCGTGCATCACGGCCCACAGCAAAGGCGTGCCGGCGCACCCCGCCGCCACCAGCGCCGCCAGCGCCTTCCACGACAGGCCGGCGAGGAAGATCACGCAGGCGCCGGCCGCCACCACCAGCATCGCGGTGCCCAGGTCCGGCTGGCGCGCGATCAGGTAGACCGGAACGGCCAGCAGCAGCGCGGCGATGGCGTACACCTGCCAGCGCAACTGGCCGGCCTGGCGCTGGAAGAACCAGGCCAGCATCAGCGGCATGGCGATCTTCATGAATTCGGACGGCTGCAGCTGGATGCCGATGGTGATCCAGCGGCGCGAGCCGCCCTTGATGGTGCCGGCCAGCGCCACGGCCACCAGCAGCGCCACCGCCAGCGCGTAGGCCGGCACGGCGACGCGCATCAACGTTTGCGGGGCGACGTTCGCGGCCAGCCACATGACGAGGAAGGCGGCGGCGATGTTGCGAAGCTGGTCGCTCACCTTGCCCGGAATGGCGATGCCCGCCGAGTACAGCGTGACCAGCCCCACCGAAAGCAGCGCCAGGATGATGAGGGCCAGCGGAATGTCGAACACCATGACATGGGTGCGGAGGCGCTGCCATGGCGAGCGCCCGTCGTTGAAACGCATGCGGCGCCCCCTAGTTGGCGCCGATGGGCGTGGTACCTGCGCCCATCACGTTTGCACCAGCTTGCGGTGACGCTGGATGCTCATCAGGATGCCGCCGGCGATGCCCAGCGTGAGCAGCGCGGTGCCGCCGTAGCTCATATACGGCAGCGGCACACCGACCACCGGCAGGATGCCGCTGACCATGCCCATGTTGACGAACGCGTAGGTGAAGTAGATCATCGTCATGGCGCCGGCCATCAGGCGGCTGAAGAAATTGGGCGCGTTCCCGGCGATCATCAGGCCACGGCCGATCAGCAGCAGGAACAGCACCATCAGCACCAGATTGCCCACCAGGCCGAACTCCTCGGAATAGACGGCGAAGATAAAGTCGGTGGTACGCTCCGGGATGAATTCCAGGTGGGCCTGGGTGCCATGCGTCCAGCCCTTGCCGGTGATGCCGCCCGAGCCGACCGCGATGGTCGACTGGATGATGTGGAAGCCCTTGCCCAACGGGTCGGAGGTCGGATCGATCAAGGTCATGACGCGCTCGCGCTGGTAGTCGTGCAGCAGCGACCAGATCACCGGCAGGCTGGCGGCGCCGGCCAGCAGCAGCCCGGCCAGCGCCTTCCACGCCAGCCCGGCCAGGAAGATAACGGCGAAACCGGCCGCCACCACCAGCAGCGCGGTGCCCAGGTCCGGCTGGCGCACGATCAGCCCGACGGGCATCATCAGCAGCAACGCGGCGATGCTATAGCTTTGCCAGCGCAACTGGCCGGCGCGCTGCTGGAAGAACCAGGCCAGCATCATCGGCGTGACGATCTTCATGAACTCGGACGGTTGGATGTCGATCCCCACGTGCAGCCAGCGCCGCGCGCCCAGCTTGATGGTGCCGACCAGCGCCACCGCCACCAGCAGGATCATGCCGACCGTGTAGGCCGGCACCGCGACGCGCATCATCATCTGCGGCGAGATGTTCGCCACCACCCACATCACCAGGAACGACAGCAGGATGTTGCGCAGGTGGTCTTCCATCTTGCCGGGGATGCCGATGCTGGCCGAGTACAGCGTGACGCTGCTGACCGTCAGCAGCATCAGGATGATGAAGGTCAGCGGCCCGTCGAAGACGGTGAAGTACGGGCGAAGGCGGCGCCACAGGGAACGCCTTTCGTTGATGCGCATGCAGGTCCTTTATTCGGTATTGCCCGGGGTTTCGGCGCCCGGTTTTTTCTCGTCGACCACGCCCTGTTCGGCCTGGAGGTCCGGCACCGAGCGCAGCACCGCGTCCTCCTTGGGCACCGGCGTGGTGTCCTTGTCGCCGGAGCGTTTGCCGAGAATGTAGTAGTCGAGCGCCTTGCGCACGATGGGCGCGGCCACGGCGGCGCCGAAGCCGCCGTTCTCCACCACCACGGCGATGGCGATGCGCGGCTTGTCGGCCGGCGCGAAGGCGGTGTAGAGGGCGTTGTCGCGCAGGCGCTCGGACACCAGGTTGGCGTTGTATTTTTCGTTCTTCTTGATGGCGAACAGCTGCGCGGTGCCGGTCTTGCCGCCCGACGTGTAGCCGGCGCCGGCGAAGGCGCGCGCCGCCGTGCCGCCGGTGGTCACGCCGACCATCGCGCTTTTGATGAAATCGATGTTGTCCTGCTTGAGCGCGATGCGGTAGCTTTCCTTGGGCACCGTCAGCTTGCGCGCGCGCGTGGTCGCGTCCTCGACAATCTTGACCAGGTGCGGCTTCATCACCACGCCGTTGTTGGCCAGGTTGGCCACGGCGTGCGCCATCTGCAGCGGCGTGAAGGTGTTGTAGCCGTTGCCGATGCTGATCGAGATGGTGTCGCCGCCGACCCACTTCTGCGCCGCCGCGTTCTTCTTGAAGCGGTTGCGCTTCCATTCCTTCGACGGCAGCACGCCCTGCTTCTCGTGTTCCAGATCGATGCCGGTCAGTTGGCCGAAGCCGAACGGCTTCATGAAATCGTGGATGGCGTCGATGCCCAGGTCGTTGCCCAGCATATAGTAATAAGTGTCGCACGAGTCGACGATCGACTTGTACATGTCGACGGTGCCGTGGCCGCCCGGCTTGTCGTCGCGGAAGCGGTGCCCGCCCAGCGTGAAAAACCCCGGATCGGAGATGGCCTGGTGCGGCGTGCGCTTGCCCAGCTCCAGCGCGGCCAGCGCCATGAACGGCTTGAACGTCGATCCCGGCGGATAGGTGCCCGACAGCGGGCGGTTGACCATCGGCCGGTCCAGCGAGGTATTGAGCTCGCTCCAGCTTTGCGCGTCGATGCCGTCGACGAACAGGTTCGGATCGTAGCCGGGGCGCGAGACGTAGGCCAGGATGTCGCCGGTCTCCGGTTCGATCGCCACCAGCGCGCCGCGCCACTCGCCGAACGCCTCCTCGATCACCTTTTGCAGTTCGATGTCGATCGACAGGATCAAGTCGTTGCCGGGCGTGGCGTTGGTGCGCGACAGCGTGCGGATCGCCCGCCCGCCGGCCGACACCTCCACCTCCTCGTAACCGGTGACGCCGTGCAGCTGCTTCTCGTAGCTTTTCTCCAGGCCTTCCTTGCCGATCTGGTTGGTGCCGTTGTAGTTGGCCGCGTCGTCGGTGTCGGCGATGGCGCGGGCCTCGGCCTGGTTGACGCGCCCGATGTAGCCGATCACGTGCGAGGCCAGCTCGCCCAGCGGATACTGGCGGAACAGGCGGGCCTGGATCTCCACGCCCGGAAAGCGGAAGCGCTGGGCCGAGAAGCGCGCCACCTCCTCGTCCGTCAGGCGGGTGCGCAGCGGCACGCTCTCGAAGCGCTTGGAGTCCTCCAGCAGTTTTTTAAAGCGCTTGCGGTCCTTGACCTCGATGGCGACCAGCTTGGCCAGTTCGTCGATCGTTTCGTCGAGCGTCATCGCCAGCTTGGACGGCGTGACCTCGAGCGTGTAGGCCGAGTAGTTGCGCGCCAGGATCACGCCGTTGCGGTCCTTGATCAGGCCCCGGTTGGGGGCGATCGGCACGATGGCGATGCGGTTGTCCTCCGCCTT
>JBDSKP010000819.1:0-6243 GCA_039916925.1 Duganella sp. | reverse complement strand
CGGTCGAGCAGGATGCGCGCGCTCTTGGGCGGGTAGACCAGGCCGTCGCCCTTGACCAGCAGGCCGCCCGCCAGCCCGGCGCGCAGCTGCGGCTCGCGCGCGTACAGCGCCGCCGGCGACAGCAGCTCGCAGGTGATGCCGTAGCCCGACAGCGTCTGCGCCTTGACCCGCGCGGCGTCCATTTCCTCCTCGTCGGCGGCGACCCAGATGGTGCCGCAGCCGCTGTATTCGTGGCGCTGGGGGCGCTCGCCGACCAGATCGTTCCACAGCGAGACCGAGTACGCCGACAGCGCCAGTTCGGCCGCGTTGTCGTCCATGACCACCAGGTGGCCCATGCCGGCCGCCGTGGCGCCGCCGCCGGCGATATCCTGCTCGATGACCGCCACCCGCAGCCCGCGCTCGCTGAGCGCGTCCGCACAGGCGGCGCCGACGATGCCGGCGCCGATGACGATCACGTCGGTGTTGTTCACCTGATGCCCCACATGAAGGGATCGGCGGGGTCGAGGATCAGCTGCGCGCGGGCGTTGATCCACGCCTTGCCGCGGATGCTGGGGATCAGCTGCTCGCCGCGATAGCGGTACGAGGCCTCGAACACGCTGCCGATGACGCTTTCCTGCTTCCACAGCGCGCCCTCGGCCAGCTTGCCGTCGGCGGCCAGGCAGGCCAGCTTGGCGCTGGTGCCGGTGCCGCAGGGGGAGCGATCGTAGGCTTTGCCGGGGCACAGCACGAAGCTTTGGCTGTCGGCGCCAGTGCGCGATGGCGCGAACAGTTCGATATGGTCGATCAGCGCGCCGAAGTCGCCGGTGATGCCGGAGCGCTCCAGCGCCGCGGCCACGGCCGCGCTGTAGGCGGTCAGCGCCTCGACGTTGGCCACGTTCAGGTCCAGCCCGTGGCCGGAGACCAGGAAGAACCAGTTGCCGCCATAGGCGACGTCGCCGGTGACCCGGCCGTAGCCCGGCACGTCCACCGCGACCTGCGCGCGGCTGCGGTAGGAGGGTACATTGTCGACGGTGACGCTGCCGTCTTCATGCAACCGCGCCTCGACCACGCCGACCGGGGTGTCGATGCGGTGGCGGCCCGGCCCGACGCGGCCCATGTGGGCCAGCGAGGCGACCAGGCCGATGGTGCCGTGGCCGCACATGCCCAGGTAGCCGACATTGTTGAAGAAGATGACGCCGGCCGCGCAATCGGCGCTGTGCGGCTCGCACAGCAGCGCGCCGACCAGCACGTCGGAGCCGCGCGGCTCGCACACCACGGCGGAACGGAAGTTGTCGTGCTCGCGCTTGAGCAGCGCCAGGCGCTCGCTCAGGGGACCGGTGCCCAGATCCGGGCCGCCGTCCGTGACCAGCCGGGTGGGTTCGCCGCCGGTGTGGGAATCGATGATGGAGATGATTTTCATGCTCAAATCTTAGGCTTCGGCGGCCGCGCTGTCTTGCACCCCACGCACAAGATGGATGACGAAATCGGCACAATCGCGAAAAAACAGCAGACTGCCGCGCGCGCCGCTGGCACAATCGGGGGTATGGACAATTCACCACCCCTGGAAGACCCCGCGCGCCGCGCGCTGGGCGCGGGCATAGCCGATCCCTTCTTCGCCGAGGCGTTGTTCGACGCGTTGCCGGACGTGGTTTTCTTCGTCAAGGACGTGCAGGGACGGTATGTGGTGGTCAATCAGACGCTGGTTCAGCGTTGCGGCCGCCGGCACAAATCGGCGCTGATCGGGCGCACGCCGGCCGAGGTGTTCGCCCATCCCTTCGGCCAGAGCTACGTGGCCCAGGACATGGCGGTGCTGGGCGGCGGCCACGATATCGAGGACCAGCTGGAGCTGCATTTGTATCCCAGCCGCGATCCCGGCTGGTGCCTGACGCGCAAGACGGCGCTGCGCGACGCCGACGGCCGCATCGTCGGCTTGACCGGCGTCTCGCGCGACCTGGCGATGGCCGACAAAAAGAATCCGGCCTACCGCAAGGTGGCGGCGGCGGTGAACCTGATACAAGAACAATATGGACAGCCGCTGCATCTGGCCGAGTTGGCGCGCACGGCGAACATGTCGGTGGCGCAGATCGAGCGCTATTTCCTGCGCATCTTCCACCTGACGCCGCGCCAGATGATCATCCAGACCCGCGTGGAGGCGGCGTCGCGCATGCTGGGCGGCCGCGCCAGCGTGGCGGAGATCGCCCAGGCCTGCGGGTACGGCGACCATTCCGCGTTCACCCGCCAGTTCAAGGCCACCACGGGTGTGACGCCGAGCCAGTACCGCCAGTTGGCGGGCAAGGCGCCGGGCCATCCGGCCGGCCTGTCAGCCCTCTGAAACACGTGCACGTAGGGCGGATTAGCGCAGCGTAATCCGCCAAGCTCCGTCGGCGGCGCATGCATGGCGGATTACGGCGTTCCGCCTAATCCGCCCTACATGTAAACGTGTCACCGCGCCCGGTCAGCCGGGTTTGACCAACTGCTCGCCGACGTAGACGCGGTAGTGGCGGATGCGGCCCGTCACCCCGTCCTCGCCCTGGCGCGGCGTGTAGCGCATGCCGGCCACCGTGTCGGTCTTGCCCAGATCGATGATGATGCGGTGCGGATGACCCGGAGGCGGCGCCTTGCCGCTGTAGGCGCTGTGCCAGAAGTCCGTCGCCTGGCCGTTGATCGCGTTGAGCGCCGAACCGTCCTCCTTGGTCCGTTCCTCGCTGCTGACGTAGGCGATGGTCCAATTGGACTGGTTCAGCGTCTTGCCGTCCGGGCCGAGCAGCGCCAGTTCCGCCACCGCCGCGAACTGCTTGCCGTCGAAGGCGTCCAGCGACTCCAGGCACACCTGGCGCCCGCTGGCGCCCTGCGCGAACTTGACGTCCTGCGTCGCCGCGCCGTTCTGGAATTCGCCCTCGTGCACCGGTTTGACGCCGTCCAGCGCCGGCTTGTCTTTGTTGGGTGGCCTGGCCAGATCGAGCTCGGGGCGCAGCTTGTCGAGGATGGGCGCCTTCAGGCCGGCGATGCGCGCGCTGCGCGGTCCGGTCAGGTCCAGCACCACCACCTCGTTGCGGCCACGCTTGATCCAGGGGCCGGGCAGGTACATGGTCTGCGTCGGACCGATGCTCCAGTAACGTCCCAGGCAGCGGCCATTGATCCACACCACGCCCTGGCCCCAGCCCGACATGTCGAGGAAGGTGTCGCCGGTCTGCTGCGCGTCGAAGCCGCCGCGCCAGAAGGCCGGACCTTTGGCGCGGCCGGTTTTCCACGTCAGCGGCGGCAGCACGCCGTCGGCGTCGAAGTCGATGGCGCGGATTTCCCAGTTTTCCAGCGTCTGGCCGGCGAAGCGCACCGGCCCGTGCAAGCCCTTGCGGTCGTGGATCTCGACGCCGAAGTTGACGCGGGCGATGGTGTACAGCAGGATCTCCAGGGTCACCGGCCGGCTGCGCGCCGGCAGGTCGACCCGGAAGCGGCGGTAGCGCGTGTCCAGCGTGCCGACCTCTTTGCCGTCGACGTAGACCCACGCCAGGTCGCGCACCTTGGCCGCTTCCAGCGTGCCGGCCGGACCGGCGGGCAGCGTGACGCGGTAGGAGACCAGCCCCCGGCTGATGTCGTACCGCTCGATCGGCTCGGGCGATACGGCCTGGATGGCGTCGGCCGGCAGCGCCGAGGACACCGACGCCGACTGCTTCATCGCGAAAGGCGCGATGGCGATCAGCGGGTTTTGCGGCGGTGGCGGCGGCAGCGTTTCGCCGGCCATCAGGTAGGGCTTCATGCCGTCGCGGTAGGCGTGGAATTTTTCGCCGGTCCATCCGGCTTCGCTGATCGGGGCGTCGTAGTCGTAGCTGGTGGTGTCCGGACGGAAGGGACGGTCGCAGCCGCCCCACAGGCCGAAAGTGGTGCCGCCGTGCGCCATGTACAGGCTGAACGAGCCGTTCGCCTTGAGCATGGTCTGGATGTCGGCCACCGCGCCGGCGGCCGAACCGCGGCGGTGCGGCCCGCCCCAGGTGTCGAACCAGCCGGAGTAGTATTCGCCGCACATGCGCGGCCCTTTCTGCACCTGGTCCAGCACCTTGAAGCCGGCCGCCGGATCGCTGCCGAAGTTCGCCACCGAGAACAGCTCCTTCATATGCGTCTTGGCGACGGCGTTGGTCGGATTGCACTGGAACAGGGGGACGTCGAAGCCGGCGTCCAGCAGCCCCTGGCGCATCTCGCGCATGTAGTCGAGGTCCTCGCCGAAGAAGCCGTACTCGTTCTCGACCTGCACCATCAGGATCGGGCCGCCCTTGGTGATCTGCTGCGCGCCGAGCGCGCGGCCGACTTCCTTCATCCAGCGCTTGGCCGGTGTCATGTAGGCGGCGTCGCGCGTGCGCAGGAAGCTGTCGCCGGGGCCTTTCAGCAGCCACCATGGCAGGCCGCCCATTTCCCACTCGGCGCAGGCGTACGGGCCGGGACGCAGGATGACCCACAAGCCCTCGGCCTGGGCCAGGCGGCAGAACTCGGCGGCGTCGCGCTGTCCCTGCCAATCGTATTTACCCTCGCGCCATTCGTGGTAGTTCCAGAACAGGTAGGCGCAGACGGTGTTCAGGCCCATGGCCTTGATGGCCTTCAGGCGGTGCGTCCAATACTCGCGCGGGACGCGGGCGAAATGCATTTCGCCGCAGCGGATCTGCAGGCGCTGGCCGTCGAGAAGGAAATCGCTGTCGCCGATGGCGAAGCGCGCGGAGGTGGCGCCCCATACCTGGGCGGTGACGGGCAACAGCATGCTGCCCATGGCGGCGCTGGCGCCGCGCAGAACGCCGCGGCGTGAAATGGAATGTGAGGTCATGGGATCAGTAATTGACGGGGTAGTCTTTAGGGAACCTGGCGCCGGCGAAGGCTTTTTTCTGCGTCCAGTCCTGCGCCGCCGAGGTCCAGTAAGTGTCGCTTTCCGGCAGGCCCAATGGCAGCAGGCTGGCCGAGGCGATGTACATGCTGCCGTTGTTGGAGTACCAGTCGCCCAGCTCCGGCTGATGGCCGACGAAGCCGATGGTCAGGTAGCCGTCCCTGGTGAAGTTGCCGGGAGCGGTCCACACGGCCTTGTGCACCGCCTGCAGCGCGGCGCGGATCTGGCCTTCCGGCAGGCTGGCCGGCAGCTGCTTGCGCAACGCCAGCAGCGCCAGCGGCTGGAACGCCGCCGTGCGGTAGGTCAGCGAGCGGCCGATCGGAGGGAAGCTGCCATCGGCGGAGATGAAGCGCTCCAGGTGCTCGCTGTAGCGCTGCATGCGCTTGACCGCCTGCGCGCGCAGTTCCTCCGGCTTGCCGTTCCAGAACGTGCCTTTTTTCTGATCGAGCACGTCGAGTATCTCCACCAGCATCGGGTGCATGACGAAGGCGTTGTAGTAATCGAAGTGGAAGGCGTCGCCGTCCTTGATCCAGCCGTCGCCCACGTACCATTCGTTGATCTTGCGGATCGCGACGTTCATGCGCAGCGGATCGAACTCCTCGCCGATCGACATCAGCCAGGCTTCGTTCATGGCGGCGAACAGCATCCAGTTGATGTACGGCGGCTCGATGCGGCGCAGCGACTTGATCTCGGCGATGATGCGCTGCTTGGTCTTGGCGTCGAGCGGCTCCCACAGCGCTTTCGGCGCGCGGATCAGGGCGTTGGTGAAGTAGGCCGAGTCGACCAGCGTCTGACCCGGGCCTTTCCATAGCAGGTAATCGGGATTGGCCGGATCGACCGAGTTGGTGTAGCTTTGCAGCGCCTGTTGATGCAGGCGCTTGCGGGTGCGGCCCTCCGGCGTGCCGTCGTCCTCCAACGCCAGCCACGGCGCGATGCCGGCGATCAGCCGGCCGAAGCACTCCAGATAGGCCACGCCCTTGTCGCGGCCATCCCAGGTCGGGCTGACCTCCAGCGCGAAATTCTTCTTCAGCGTGCCGGCCGCCATATTGGCCAGCACCGGCTCGGACATCTTTTGCGCCAGCGACGCTAGTTGCGCGCGGGCGCTCTTGCCGTCGGTGCCGGCCGCCGCCGCGCCGGCGGTCGTCGCCGCCACCACGTTGTGCGCGCCGGCGACGGCGCTCGCGGCCGAACCGGCCATCACGGCTTGCATGAAATTGCGTCGTTCCATCGGGTCTCCGTTGTTATTTTTTTAGCAGGCGTACCATCTCGGAGGACGCCAGCAGGTAAGCGCCCACCCCGAACGGCGTGGTCGAATTCTGGTCGACCACCTGGCCCGGCACCGCGCGGTCGCCGATCGGCTGGATGTAGCCGATCTTGCCGTCCGGTTGCAGGGCCAC
>JBDSKP010000818.1:0-1839 GCA_039916925.1 Duganella sp. | reverse complement strand
TTCTGTATTCCTGATCTTTACCAGAAGAAAAAAAGCTAGTGTATAGCAAGTTTTCAAAGTATCACTGGCAGATACAATAAAATACAATCGATGATACGGTTTATATTATTTACATAAACCGGCCGCGCCGCCGCCCGTTTTGGTCAGTGTTTTTTTTGCATCTCGGCGTCCTGGAACTGGAAGCGGGCATCGTCCGTGGCGGTGACGGCGCGCGACGTCGCGTCCAGGTGCATCAGACGGGAATCCGCGCCGTTGCTGGCTCGCGGCCAGTCGGGCAGGCCGGCGCCATTGGGATTGCCGGTCTTGATGAAGTTGGCGAAGTAGCCTTGCATCAGGGCCGACAGCGCGCGGTCCTCATCGGTCCACGCGTACACTTTATTCCCATTCAGGTTGCCCAATGCGTATTCGATTTCGGCCGAGTGGGCGGCGCCGGTGTCGCCGGGACGCGGGCGGCTGTAGTAATAACGATACACAGGTTTGCCGCTGGTTCGGGCATGGGTGTCGATCCACTTCCAGGTGCCGTAGACGATGAAGCCATCGCTGGCCAGATCGGTCGCCGCCTTCAGCACGTCGCCGGGGTACGCGGTCCGCGCGGCGCCGGCATGGTCGCCGTAGTATTTTTGCAGCGCGGCGGTGAAGTTCGCTTCGGTCGGTTCGGCATCGCCCAGCACCTGCTTGTAGTGGCCCTCGTGCGAGTTCCAGCCGGCCAGCAACGGCACCTTGGCCTGCTCGCCGGCGGCATACATCGCGCTTGGCGCGCGTGGCAGCACGTAGCCGTCCTCGGTGGCGCTGAACCACGGCGCGCCCGGTTGGCGCAGCGTCTCGAGCAGCTGTTGCGCCGGCAGTGCGCGCAACGCGGCCAGCGTCGGCGCGCCGATTTTTTCGGCGAAGGCGGCGCCGGCCTTTTCGGCGTCGGCCAGCGGCGCCGGTGGATGGACGCCGAGCAGCGAGCCGCTCTCGCCGATGGCGCCGGCGATCAGGCCTTTCGACAACGGCGTGATCATCTGCGCGCTGACCGACCACGAGCCGGCCGATTCGCCGGCGATGGTCACGCGCGACGGATCGCCGCCGAAGGCCGCGATATTATTCTTCACCCACTTCAGCGCCGCCGCCTGGTCCATCAGGCCGTAGTTGCCGGACGCCTTGTTCGGCGATTCGGCGCTCAGTTCGGGATGGGCCAGGAAGCCGAACACGTTGAGACGGTAGTTGACGGTCAGCGTGACGATGCCCTTGGCGGCCATGCTCGCGCCGTCGTAGCGCGGCTCGGAGCCGTCGCCGGCGGCGAAACCGCCACCGTAGAAATACACCAGCACCGGCAGCTTCGCTTTGGCGGATTTGGCAGGCGTCCAGACGTTCAGGTACAGGCAGTCCTCGCTCACGCCGTCGGAGCGGAACACCATGTCGCCAAACAGCGGCAGCTGCATAGCGCGCGGGCCGAAGTGGTCGGCTTTGCGCACGCCTTTCCACTTTTGCGCCGGTTGCGGCGCCTTCCAGCGCAGATCGCCGACCGGCGGCGCGGCGAACGGGATGCCTTTATACGATGTCACGCCGGATGCTTCCAGCGTGCCTTGCACCACGCCAGTGGCGGTGGTGGCGCGCGACGCGACGGTCGCCGCCGCGACGGCGGGAACCGAATAGGCGAACGCGCTGGAGGCGATCAACAACATACCGATTTTTTTCATGACTTTTGGCCAATAACGAGGGAGTGGCAACTATAGCTGGAAGCCCTTCCATTGGCGACAAAAGTTTGCGATTTTCGTAGGGCGGATTTGGCGGAACGCCGTAATCCGCCATTTATGAGCCGCCGACGGCGCATGCATGGCGGATTACGCTGCGCTA
>JBDSKP010000817.1:0-2399 GCA_039916925.1 Duganella sp. | reverse complement strand
ACTCCCATATACTTTCCGCAACCGGATATTGCGAAACCTGCGGCCAGCCCCTGCCGCGGGCGGGGGAGGGGTACGCCACGTGGGACCGCAAGCCCAAGTCCAACCGGATAGGCATCGGCATTTCGATCGGCCTGCACCTGCTGGCGGTGTTGTATTACTTCATCGCGCCGGCGCCGGAAAAGACCAAGACCTCGGCGCCGCCGAAGGGCGGCGAGATGGTCTACATCCAGCCGCTGCCGATCACGCCGACCAAGCCCCAGCCCAAGCCGCAGCCCAAGACCGAGGTGGCCAAGGCCAGCAAGCCGCCGCCGCCGCCGCGCAAGCAAAGCGTCTCGCGCGACACGCCGTCGGCCGTCAAGCCGAAGCTGGAAACCTATGTGCCGCCGGTGCAGGCGACGATGACGCCGCCGCCCGAGGCCGACATGTCGGAAATGATCGCCAAGCGCCGCGCCGCGCGCGAGGCCAACAATCCGCAACCGGCGCCGCCGGCGCCGGAGGAGAGCGCCAACGACCGCGCGCTGCGCATCGCCAAGGCCAATATCGCCGGCGCGCAGGGCCGCTCCAGCGGGGCGGACCGGGACGACACGGGCGGCGTGTTCTCGGTCGACAAGCGCTCCAACAGCGCCGACGTCAAGTTCCGTGGCTGGAACACCAACTTCAAGCGCAACTGGTTGCAGCAGATCCACGTCGACCAGGGCGGCGAGAAGGACATCGAAACGGCCGTGGTCAAGGAAATGATCAAGATCATCCGCAAGGAAAAGCCGGGCGACTTCGAATGGGAATCGCGTCGTCTGGGCAAGACCGTGCACATGAGCGCGCGCAAGGAGGACGAGAAGGAATTGACCGCGTTCCTGCTCAAGGAAATGTTCCCCGAGTACCGGCCGTAGCGCAGCCACTCCGGGGGCCGCCATTTCTATACGTGCTCATGCGTCGTGGTGGACGTGACCCCGGATCGGCGCGTGCTCGGCCATCAACTCGACGATCCAATCGATAAACACCCGCAGCTTCGTGCTGACATGCCGGTTCGGCGGGTAGGCGATGTAGAGCGGCATCGGATCGCCATGCCAGTCGTCGAACAGCGGCACCAGCGCGCCGGTCCGGACATGGGGCCCGGCCATGTAATCGGGCAGCCACAACACGCCCAGGCCGGCCAGGCCGGCGGCCAGATAGGCGTTGCCGTCGTCGATCGCCAGGATGTGGCGTCCATGCAGACGTACCGCCACGCCGCCGTTGCGCATGACGTAAGGCAAGCCCTCACCGCCGCGCGCCCCTTGATACCTGATCAGGCGATGATGGGAATCCTCCAGCTCCGCCGGGTGCGCCGGCGTGCCCGAGCGCGCCAGGTAAGCGGGCGCGGCGTAGACGCGCAAGCGCAGCTCGCCCACGCGCCGGGCGACCAGCGACTGGTCGGTGATCTCGCCGCCACGCACGACGCAATCGACGTTGTCGCCGATCAGATCGACCTTGCGGTCGCTGGCGCCCAGGTCGAACTGGATATCCGGAAACCTGGCGTGGAAGCGCGGCAGCGCCGGCACCAGGATCATGGTGGCGAAAGGACTCGGCACGTCGACCCGCAACTGTCCCCGGGGCGCCGCCAGCGCGCCGGGAAGGCTGGTTTCCACGTCCTCCAGTTCGCCGAGCAGGCGCACCACGCGCTCGTAATAGAGGGCGCCGTCCTCGGTGACGTTGACCTGGCGCGTGGTCCGGTTCAGCAACTTCACGCGCAGATTGGCCTCGAGCTGCTGCACCAGCAAGGTGATGCTGGCCCGGTTCATGCCCAGCGTTTGCGCCGCCTTCGTGAAGCTTCCCGCCTCGACAATCCGGACGAACGCGCGCATCGCGTCGAATTTGTCCACATCCACCTCCCCGTAATTGTTTGGATTATACAAACAGTCCTGATCGCGGTTGCGTGTTTATCTATCCAATGCGCGGGGTTAAAGTACATCGATGCCAAGCCCGGGCCGGGCGCGGAACTTTAAGGAGATAAGCGATGACAGTTCGTGACGTGGTGTTTCCCCCGGGGCGGCAAGCCCTGTATGAAAAAAACCGTTATTCGCCGGCGGTGCGCGCCGACGGCTTGCTGTTCGTGTCCGGGCAGGTGGGCAGCCGCGAGGACGGCTCGCCGGAACCGGAGCTGACGGCGCAGGTGCGGCTGGCGTTCGACAACCTCAACGCGGTGTTGCGCGCCGCGCGCTGCACTTTTGATGACGTGGTGGACGTGACGATATTCATGGTCGATCCGGAATCGCAGTTTGAACAGATCTGGAGCGCGGCGCAGGAGTATTGGGGCGAGGCGCCGTATCCGAACGTCACCGCGGTGGGTGTCACGTGGCTGTACGGCTTTCAGTTCGAGATCAAGGCCATAGCCAAAATTCCCGCCTGACGCCGGATTGCGCGGA
>JBDSKP010000816.1:0-2757 GCA_039916925.1 Duganella sp. | reverse complement strand
GTCGGTGCGCACGTTGCGCTTGGAGAGCACGGCGCCGACGATCACGCCCATGGTGTTGTTGTTGAAGGTGTTGCTGATCACGCCGGAGAGCTTGCCGCCGCTCTTGCGCGACAGGTCGTTGCGGTCGCCCTCGAAACGGACCGACGCGTGGTAGCCGGGATTGTCCATCGGCCGCGCCGAGCGCAGGTTGACGGCGCCGCCGATGCTGCCTTCCATCTGCGCCGCCTCGGCCGACTTCATCACGTCGGCGCCGCTGATCACCTCCGAGGGCAGCACGTCGAAGGCGAAGTCGCGGCCGTCGCCGTCGGTGGCCAGGATGCGCTGGTTTAAGGTGACGATGTTGTAGCCCGAGCCGAGACCGCGCACATTGATGTACTGGCCTTCGCCGCCACGAGTGCGCGACACCGAGATGCCGGAGATATGGGTCAGCGAGTCGGCCACGTTATCGTCCGGGAAGCGGCCCAGTTCCGTCGCCGAGATCGAATCCTGGATCACATCGGCGTTGCGTTTTAGTTCCAGCGACCGGGCCAGCGCGGCGCGCGCGCCGGTCACCACGACCACCGACGGCTCCTGCGCCGTGGCGGCCGCCTGTCGGGTGGCCGTCGCCGCCGCTTCGTCCTGTGTCTGCGCATATGTCACGCCGCACAGCGCCATTTCCACCGCCGCCGCCATCAGACTGCGCCGGAGTCCCTTGCCGATTGTTCCACCCATGCCGTTCTCCCGTTTTCTGTTGTCTGGGATAGATGGTAATAAAATGAAAGCGAAAACACAAGAAGCTTTCGAAAACTTTCGTTATCTGTTGTATTTGACGATGAGGTGAGTCGGGTTTCGTAGGGCGGATTAGGCGGAACGCCGTAATCCGCCATGAGCCGCCGATAGCGCAGGCATGGCGGGTTACGCTGCGCCAATCCGCCCTACGAAGGTAAAACGATCGAAATCGAAATACTTCGAAAGTTTCTTGTGTTTTCTTTCTTTGCTTATTACTATTCTTTCCGTGGTGGCGTCCCGCGATGCCGCCTCGACGGTTTCATTCACCTGGCTCGCCGTTGGAGCCGCCACTGGAGAATTGCCTATGAACTATGTCAAAACCAGGGCCGCAGCCGGCCTGTTGTTGTCCATCCACCTCGGCGCCGCGCTGGCCGCCACGATCACGGTCGGTCCCGGCCAGTCGATCCAAGGGGCGGTGGAGCAGGCCGGCGCCGGCGACACCGTGCGCGTGCTCGCCGGTACCTATGCGCAGAAGGTCGTCATTTCCAACAAGTCCGGCAACGCGAACGCCTTCATCACGCTCAAAGGCGACCCGGGCGCGATCATCAGCGGTAGCGGCCTGAGCCCGTCAGGACGCCAGGGCCTGATCACGATCAGCAATTCAAATTACGTGCGGGTGGACGGGTTCGAGGTGTCCGGGTTGACGTCGAGCGGCAGCAATACGCCGGTCGGCATCCTGATCGAGGGCAACGGTTCGCATCTGCAGATCGTCAACAACAAGATCCACGACATCCGCAACACCAGCACCTGCAAGGACCCGTGCGCGGTGGGCGCCCACGGCCTGGCCGTATTCGGCAAGAACGCGACCGGCGTCACCGACCTGCTGGTGCAGGGTAACGAGGTCTACAAGAACGTGCTGCAGGCCAGCGAGGCGCTGGTCATCAACGGCAACGTGGACCGCTTCGAGGTGCTCAACAACAGCGTGCACGACAACAATAACATCGGCTTCGATTTCATCGGCTACGAGGGCGAGTGCCAGAATTGCGGCGAGAGCGACCGGGTCCGCAATGGCCTGGTGCGAAACAACATCGCGCGCAACAATTCCAGCAGCACCAATCCATGGTATGGCGGCGAAGGGTCTGCCGGCGGCTTTTACGTCGATGGGGGACGCAACATCATCTTCGACCGCAACGTCTCCACCGGCAACGACATCGGCTTCGAGTTCGCCAGCGAGCACAGCGGCAAGGCCACCGAAGATATTCTGATGACCAACAACTTTGTGTACAACAACCGCGAAGCGGGCCTGTCGCTGGGCGGCTATTCGTCGGGTGCCGGGCAGGCGCGCCGCATACAGGTGAACAACAACTCGTTCTACAAGAACCAGGGCTGGGGCAGCGAGGTGGTGTTCCAGTACAAGGTGATCGACTCGCGCTTCGCCAATAACATTTTCTACGGCGAAGGCACGGTCGCGGAAAACTACCTGGTCGAGGGCAGCGGGAACACCGGGAATGTGTGGGGCGTCAACCTGTGGTGGGGCGCCGCGTCGTCTTCGACCAGCCTGCCGGGCACGCGCGTCGTCGCCGACCCGCGTTATGTCGCGCCGCAGAGCGGCAACCTGAACCTCCAGGCCACCTCGCCGGCGATCAATGTCGGCGCCGTCGGCACCGCGCTGACGACCTGGAGTTCGCCGCTGTGGACGGCCTACTTCCCGTCGGGCTCGATTCCGGTCAACGGCACGCTGGACATCAACGGCCAGGCGCGGGCGGAGGGCGTGATCGACCTTGGCGCCGACGAGTACGGCACCGCGCCGTAACGCGCGGCAGCGGAAGAAGGCGGTCGCGTCGGCGGCAAGTGGCGGAAATTTTCACGGCGGTCCCGCGCGGCCCTGTTCCGTCGGCACCCGCCGGCGCGACACGCGGCGCGGCGGCGGCCCCCGGCGCCAGCGCCGCGCGCCGGTTCAGGTATTGCGCCAGCATCCAGCCGGCGCCCCAGAATAGCGAATACACGGCGCCGGGCAGCAGCAGCCAGGCGGCGGGCCAGGAACGCAAC
>JBDSKP010000815.1:0-1980 GCA_039916925.1 Duganella sp. | reverse complement strand
GACCTGCCGCTGACGGGCGTGGGCGTGGTCGACCTGATCGTGACCGATCTGGGCGTCATGGAAGTGACCGAGACCGGCCTGAAGGTCGCCGAGCTGGCGCCGGGCGTGAGCCGGGAACAGATCCAGGCCGCCACTGGCGTCGAGCTGGACATGTCGGCGCTGTGACGATCAAGCGCGCCGCATGAAAACCGGCGCGGGCAGCCGAGTCGGTTGATTAACCTGTTGAAATTTGGAACGGCCAGCGCCCCGGGTGTTGGCCGTTTTTCTTCGTCGGCGCCACGCATGTGCTGCTTGATGTCAACGTCTTGTTGCCCCCGCGTCTATCCGATGTCCTGTTCGACTTGTGCTTGGAGGTTTTTTTCTGAAACTAATGCGCTTTCTTGGAAATTTTTTGTCGCGGCCAGAGAAAAAGCCCCGGGCATCGCTGCGCGGGGCTTTGGTCGATGGCGCGTCGGCTTAGTGGGCCGTCGCGACCACCGGTTTCAACTCGTCGGCGGTCACGGTCGAGCCTGGATTGTTCAGCTCGGCGTTCATCTTGGCGACATCGAGTTCGTTTTCCCATTTCGAGACCACCACCGTGGCAACGCCGTTGCCGATGAAGTTGGTCAGCGCGCGGCATTCGCTCATGAAGCGGTCGATGCCCAGGATCAGCGCCATGCCGGCCACCGGGATCGTCGGCACCACGGCCAGCGTCGCCGCCAAGGTGATGAAGCCGGCGCCGGTGATGCCCGAGGCGCCCTTCGAGGTCAGCATCGCCACGCCCAGGATGGTCAGTTCCTGCATCAGGGTCAGCTCGGTGTTGGTCGCCTGGGCAACGAACAGCGCGGCCATCGTCATGTAGATGTTGGTGCCGTCCAGGTTGAACGAGTAGCCGGTCGGAACCACCAGGCCCACCACCGGTTTGGCGCAGCCGAGGCGTTCCAGCTTGGTCATCAGCGATGGCAGCGCGCTTTCCGACGAGCTCGTGCCCAGCACGATCAGCAGTTCTTCCTTGATGTACTTGACGAACTTGAAGATCGAGAAGCCGGTGTAGCGGGCGATGATGCCCAGCACGACGAACACGAACAGGCCGCAGGTCAGGTAGAACGAGCCCATCAGTTTGGCCAGCGGGATCAGCGAGGCCAGGCCGTATTTGCCGATGGTGAAGGCCATCGCGCCGAACGCGCCGATCGGGGCGACTTTCATGATGATGTTGACGACGCCGAAGATGACGTGCGACAACTCGTCGATCAGCTTGGTGACAGGACGGCCGCGCTCACCGAGCAGCGACAGCGAGAAGCCGAACAGGATGGCGATCAGCAACACCTGCAGGATGTCGCCCTTGGCGAACGCGTCCACGAAGGTCTTGGGGATGATGTTCATGATGAAGTCGACCGTGGTCAGGCCTTCGGCGTGCGTGTATTGCGCGATCGACTTGGCGTCCAGGTGGGCCGGATCGGCGTTGAAGCCGGCGCCCGGTTTCAACACGTTGGCGACGACCAGGCCGATGGCCAGCGCGAAGGTGGACACCACCTCGAAGTACAGCAGCGCCTTGCCGCCGACGCGGCCGATTTTCTTGACGTCCTGCATGCCGGCGATGCCGGAGACCACGGTACAGAAAATCACCGGGGCGATGATCATCTTGATCAGCTTGATGAAGCCGTCGCCCAGCGGTTTCATGGCCACCGCGTCGGCGGGCAGGAAGATGCCGAGCAGGATGCCGCAGGCGATGGCGAACAACACCTGGACATATAGGACTTTATAGAATGGCTTTTTCACGGGGTCTCCTCGCGTTCGTTTGAGGAGTCCATGATGTCGCAACCGCAGAGTTATCACCATTGTGGAAAACCGCAAATCACTGGCTGTGATAACTCTTCCATATGAGGGATAACACGTAGGGCGGATCAGCGAAGCGTAATCGGCCATGTATGAGCCGTCGGCGGCTCACGGATGGCGGATTACGGCGTTCCGCCTAATCCGCCCTACGTGTCTCCCATGGCC
>JBDSKP010000814.1:0-3218 GCA_039916925.1 Duganella sp. | reverse complement strand
CGCTGGCCTTGTCGCGGTCGATCTTCAGCGACGCTTGCAGGCCGCGGTTTTGCGAATCGCTGGTGACGTCGCGGAACACCGGGTCGGCGCGCAGGCGCTCGATGTATTTGGCGGCCCAGTCGCTGAGCGCGTCCGGGCTGACGCTTTGCAGCGTGTACTGGTAGCGGCTCTTGCTCGGGCGCCCGCCCAGCTGCAGGTTTTGCACCGGGCTCAGATACACGGCCATGCCGGGCACGGCCCTGGTGGCCTTGCGCAGGCTGTCCAGCACCCGCGGCATCTTCTGGCGCTGGTTGCGCGGCTTGAGCACCAGGAACATGCGCCCGCCATTGCCGCCGCTGTAGAAGGAGGTCACGTCCTGCACGTTGGGGTCGGCGCGGATGACGTCGACCACGCGGTCCTGCAGCGCCATCAGCGCGGCCGACGAGATGTCCTCGGAGGCCTCGGTGTTGACGCGGATCTGGCCCAGGTCCTCCTCCGGGAAGAAGCCTTTCGGGATCGTCATGTACAGCACCACCGTCAGCGCGAACGTGCCCAGCGCGGCCAACAGCACCACCGGCCGGTGGCGCAGCGCCATGTCGAGCGTGCGGGCGTAGCCGTTGCGCAGCGCCGTGAAGCCGGTCTCGAACCAGCGGCCGATGAAGTTGCCCTGGTCGTGCTCGGGATCGATGGTGTCGGCCGGCAGCAGGCGGCTGGCCAGCATCGGCACCAGCATCAGCGACACCGCCGCCGACACCAGCACCGACAGCGCCACGACGACGGCGAATTCGTGGAACATCAAGCCGATCACGCCGGGCATGAAGAAGATCGGGATGAACACGGCCACCAGCGAGACCGAGATCGAGACGATGGTGAAGCCCATCTCCCTGGCGCCGACCAGCGACGCCTGCAGCGGCTTCTTGCCCATCTCGATGTGGCGCACGATGTTTTCGAGCACCACGATGGCGTCGTCGACCACCAGCCCGACGGCCAGGGTGATGCCCAGCAGTGAAACGTTGTCGAGGCTGTAACCGAAGGCGTACAGCAGCGCCAGCGCGCCCAGCAGCGAGATCGGCATCGTGATGGCCGGAATGAACGTCGCGGCGGCGCGGCGCAGGAACAGGAAGATCACCAGCACCACCAGGAAGATCGTCAGCAGCAACGTCAGGTTGACGTCGTGGATGGCCTCGCGGATCGACACCGAGCGGTCGTTGACGAGGTTGATGCTGATCGACTCCGGCAGCTGGTTCTTGAAGCGCGGCAGCAGCTTGCGCACGCCGTCGACCACCTGCACGGTGTTGGCGTCGGGCTGGCGCTGCACCAGCAGCACGATCGAGCGCTCGCCGTTGTAGCTGCCGGCGGTCTTGACCGACTGGAAGCTGTCCTCGACGGCGGCGACGTCCTTCAGGCGCACCGGCTGGCCGTTGCGCATGGCCACGATCAGCTCGGCGAACTCGGAGGCCTTCATCAACTGGGCGTTGCCCTGGATCGTCAGGGTCTGGCTGGGGCCGTCGAGGATGCCCAGCGGCGTGTTGGCGTTGGCCGACTTGATCGCCTGCTGCAGCTCGTCGAGGGTCAGGTCGCGCGCGTTCATCAGGTCCGACTTGGCGCGCACGCGCACGGCGAAACGCTTCTGGCCGTTGACGGTCACCTGCGCCACGCCGGGCAAGGTCGACAGGCTGGGCGCGATCAGGTTCTCGGCGTAGTCGTTCAGCTCGGCCAAGGTCATCGACGGCGACGTCATCGTCATGAACAGCACCGGCGCGTCGGCCGGGTTGACCTTGCGGTAGGACGGCAGGTCGGTCATCTCGACCGGCAACTGGCGCTGGGCGCGCAGCAGCGCCGCCTGGACGTCGACCGCCGCCTCGTTGACGTTGATGCTGGGGTCGAACTCCAGGGTCAGCGAGGTGTTGCCCAAGGTGTTGGTGGAGGTGATCAGCGACAGGCCGGCGATGGTGGAGAACTGCTTTTCCAGCGGCAGCGCCACCGACGAGGCCATCGTGTCGGGCGAGGCGCCCGGCAGGTCGGCCGAGACGTTGATGACCGGCGTGTTATAGCTGGGCAGCGCCGCGACCGGGATGTAGAAATACGACAGCACGCCCGCCAACACCAGGGTCAGCGACAGCAGCACCACCATCACCGGGCGCCGGATGCATAACTCGGAAAGGTTCATCGCTTAGCCCTTCTGTTTGGCCGCATCGGCCGGCTTGTCGGCCCCGGCGATGCGCACCTTGCCGCCCGGCCGCAGGTTTTGCTTGCCGTCGACGATGACTTGTTCGCTGCCGCTCAATCCGGACACGGCGGCCAAGTCGCCGAACGAGTGCAGCCGCTTGATGTTGACCACCTTGGCCGACTGGTCGGCATCGACCGCGTAGACGAAGGTGCCGCGGGTATTGCTGATGATAGCGTTTTGCGGGATCACCGTCGCGTCTTTTAACATATGGGAGGTCAGCTGGGCGTTGACGTACTGTCCCGGCCACAGGTTGGCGTTCTTGTTGTCGAACTGGGCCTTGACGCGGATGACGCCGGCCACCGGGTCGACCGTGTTGTCGATGAAGCTGAGCACGCCGTTGACTTCCTTGTCCGAGTTGCTCAGCGCGACCTTGACCGGCACCGCGCCGCGCTGCTTGGCCTCCAGCAGCGCGGCCAGCGCCGATTCGGGCAAGGTGAAGGCGACGTTGATCGGGTCGAGCTGGGTGACGGTCGCCAGCGACGTCTCCAGCTGCACCAGGCTGCCCGGGTAGACGTTGATGGCGCCGACCCGGCCCGTCATCGGCGCGCGGATCGTCGTGTAGCTGGCGTCGACGCCGACGGCGCGGGCGGCGGCGATGTCGGCGTCGAGCAGCGCGCGGGCCGAGTCGACCTGGCTCTTGAGCGTGTCGACGGCGCCCTGGGCGACGAATTTCTGCGCCAGCAATTCCATCGCGCGCTGGTACTGGCGCTCGGCGTCGGCCAAGGTGGCGCGGTCGCGCGCGACCTGGGCTTGCGCCTTCTGCACGTTGGCGCGCTGGCTGCGGTCGTCGAGCGTGAACATCAGCTCGCCGGATTTGACGAACTGCCCTTCCTTGATGTGGACCTTGGCGATGGTGCTGGTCGTTTGCGGATGCAGGTCGACGGTGCTGACCGGCGTGACCGTGCCGTTGGCTTGCAGCACGACGGCGACGTCGCGGCGCGTGGGCGCGACGACGCTGACGGTGGTCGGCCCCTGCGCGCCATTCTTCGACGGGGCGCCGGCCTGCTGG
>JBDSKP010000813.1:0-7384 GCA_039916925.1 Duganella sp. | reverse complement strand
CTGCTCGACGAGCCGCGCGCGCCCTTGCTGCGGCCCGAACCGGTGGCCGCCGCCGCGTGACGGCCACGGCCGCCGGCCTTTCGATACACTTATCGCCCGCCGTCCCGGGCCCTGACTCATATTAAATACCGATGCCGCCACAGGCGTGATAGTGACTTTGCATTTGCGGTTTGTCGCGGGGCTGCTTAAATACAGCTCCCGACTAAATATAAATAAAGGAGTCATCATGAAACTCATAAACGTGGCGGTGATCATGGCGGTATTGGCGGCGGCGCCGCTGGTAGGGGCCCAGCAGTCCGAGCGGGAAGCCGGTCAGTGGTCGCCGGAACCGCAATCGGTTCCGGTGCCGTACAAGGCCGGCCAGGCCGGGGACCCGTCGCGCATCGACCTGCCGGAGCGCTATCGCCGGATGGGGCCGCAGGAATTCGACAACTACCGGCGTGACTACACGCTGTCGAACGGCCAGACCTTGACGATCGCGCCCAGGGGCGTGCACATGTATGCCCGCATCGACGGCGAGCCGTGGCACAAAATCGTCGCCGCCGCGCCCAACACCTTTGTCGCGCTGGACCGGCAATTGAAGATGGAGATCAACCTGCTGGACGACGACCAGGTCCAGGGCTGGGTGATGATGGTGGTGCCGGCGCGCACGCTGGCCAGCGGCGAGGTGGTGCCGGAACGGGTGGTGCGTCTGGCCGCGTTGTAGCCGGCCGGGATGACGCGCGCGCCCAGCCGGGTTTTTCATTTCCCCCTGCTTACGCTATAGTATCCCTATCGAGTTTCACGGAATAGCTATGGCATCGCGTAGAGAGTTTTTACAGCAGGGTTTGGGGTTGTCGGCGGCGGGGTTGTTGTCCGTGCCGTTGATAGGGTGCGCATCGGACAGCGCCGCGCGTAAAAGCGCCAGCGCGGCGGCCAGGCCGGCCGCCGCCCACGTGGCGGCGCCGGCCGTGATAACGCAGGCGCGTCCGGCCGGCGGCATGCCGCACGCGTCGGCGCAGTCGGCGCCATCGGGCCTGGGGCCGGGTTCCGGCGAGATCGAGCCGCCGCCGGACATCTTCGACGCCCAGCTGCTGGACATGGAGTTCTGGCTCAAGCCGCGCACCATCGAGGTGTACCGGCCCGCCAGCAACGAGCGCGCCAAGCTGCTGTATTGGCGCGACGGCGAGATCATCGAGTCCGCCTACCAGGACTTGTGCCACCTGCTGCGCGACGTCAACGGCAAGGAAACCGCCCCCATCGATCCCAAACTGTTCGAGACGCTGTGGGGCACCCAGGCGTTCGTGCAGCGCTACGGCATCGACACGCCGCTGGAGATCCTGTCGGGCTACCGCACCTCGGCCTCCAACAACAAGCTGCGCGAGGCGGGCGTGCCGGCCGCGCGCCAGTCGCTGCACATCGAGGGGCGCGCCGCCGACATCCGCCTCGCCAACCTGAACGCCGAGGTGCTTGGCGGACTGGTCAGGAGCTTCCGCCAGGGCGGCGTCGGCTTCTATTACCGCGCCGGCCCGCGCGGCGGCTGGATCCACGCCGATACCGGCCTCAAGCGTACCTGGAAGGGCTGAGCCGTCCGCTACTCATAATAGTACGAGTGGTAGGCGGCCGGCTTCAGTTCGGCCTGGCGCTCGCGGTCGATCGCGCGCGGGTCCACCGGGCGCTCCCACCAGATGCGCCAGCCCAGTTCCTGGTCGCGCTTGACCTCCGGATGCTCGCGCAGGTAACCGTTGAGGAACTGGCCGAATTCGGACACGTATTCCTTGCGGCCGGGGCCGTACAAATATTTGAATTTCATCGTCGTTTCCTCCTATCGGGTAGACTGGCGGCTTGGCCAGTCAACGGAATGAGTATGCAAGATAAGAATGAGCCGCCGCGTTTCAAGCCGGTGCCCTGGGACGGGCTGGAGAGCCCGGCCGATGTCGAACTATGGATCGAGGAACACAACCTCAGCCTGCAGCAACACATCGGCAAGAATGAAACCGGTTACGGCGTCTGCTTCACCTTGGCCGAGGGTGGCGAGATCTACCTGCAGACCACCCAGGACGGCGCGCTGATATTGGATGTTACGCCGGAGGCGCAATGGGTGGCGCCGCTGATCATGGCCGCCGCGCGCGTCGACGAGGCGCCGCGGGGCGCGCTGTGGGTGTTGCCGGACGATAAACTGGTACAGTTGATGATCGGGCTGAGCGGGTTGATCGCCACCTCGATGCTGGTCGTCGGCCACAATTTCGGCCTGCGCCGCCGCATGGGCGCGTGGTAGCGCCCGCCACTATGAGGAATTCCATGCACACCAGCGAGCCGACCGTTGTTTCCTCCATTAAACCCGCCCGCCGCCTGGCCTGGATGGCCGTGATGGCTGTTACGGCGGCCGCCGCGTGGGCGCTGGCGCTCGCGCCGGCCACGGCGGCCGATCTGCTGGCCACCGTCAAGGCGCGCGGCACGCTCAAGGTGGCGCTGGAGGGCACCTATCCGCCGTTCAACTACAAAGACCAGAAGACCGGCCAGCTGGCCGGCTACGACGTCGACGTCGCGCGCCTGCTGGGCGCCCGGCTGGGGTTGAAGGTGGAGTTCGTCAGCAGCGAGTGGGCCGGCATCCTGGCCGGCCTGGCGGCCCATAAATACGATGTCATCGTGTCGCAGGTCGGCATCAATCCCAAGCGCGAGCAGGCGTTCGATTTTTCCACGCCGTATATCTACTCGATGCCGCAGCTGATCGTGCGCAGGGACGACCCCGCCGCCTACAAGTCGCTGGCCGATTTGAAGGGCAAGAAGCTGGGCGTGGGGCAGGGCAGCGTCTACGAGCAGCAAGCCAAGGCCGTGCCCGGCATCGACGTGCGCAGCTACGCGGCCGCGCCCGACACGATGTCCGACCTGGCCAGCGGCCGGCTCGACGCGGCGCTCAACGACAGCCTGATGTCGGCCTACCTGCTGAAGATCTCCAAGCTGCCGATCAAGGCCGGCGCGCAAGTCGGCGCGGTCGAGCGCATGGGTATTCCCTTCCAGAAGGGCAATCCGGAATTCAAGGCCGCGCTCAACAAGGCGCTGGCCGACGCGGCGGCCGACGGCAGCCTGACGGCGATCTCGCTCAAATGGTTCGGCGCTGACGTCAGCAAGGCGCCCTGAGCATGGAGTGGCAGGGGCTGCTCGAGCTGCGCGCGCTGCTGGCCGAGGCGGCGCCGGTCATGCTGCGCGGCGCCGGCTACACGGTGCTGTTCGCGGCCGCCTCGATGCTGGGCGGGCTGCTGATCGGCTTCCCGGTGGCCGTCATGCGCATCCTGCCGTACCGGCTGTTGCGCTGGCCGGCCGGCGTGTATGTCAGCCTGATGCGCGGCACGCCGCTGCTGGTGCAAATGTTCGTCATCTATTACGGCCTGCCCAGCGTCGGCGTCGAATTCACGCCGGTGACGGCCGGCATCCTGGCGCTGAGCCTGAACGCGGGCGCCTTTCTGTCCGAAAGCCTGCGCGGCGCCATCGCCGCCGTCGGCAAGGGGCAGTGGGCGGCCAGCTACAGCCTCGGGCTCGGCTACGGGGCGACGCTGCGCCACGTGGTGTTGCCGCAGGCGCTGAGGATCGCCGTGCCGGCGATGAGCAACACCTTGATCAGCCTGATCAAGGACACTTCGCTGGTGTCGGTCATCACGCTGACCGAACTGATGCTCTCGACCAAGGAGGTCATCGCCACCACGTTCCGGCCGCTGCCGCTGTACCTGGCCGCCGCGCTGATCTACTGGGCGCTGAGCCTCGGGTTCGAGGCGCTGCAACGACGCGCCGAACAACGTTTGAACCGTGCACATCGCTAACTCCCCCGTGATTCCTCGACATTGCTACCTGTAAATGCTAGTCTAGTTCCATGCTCCGGGGGTCAGGTTACGCAAAGGGAGGGTATGGAGAAGCAAACGTCCAGTACCGAGGCGCTCGGCCGCAGGCAGCCGATTTCCGAGGAGCGCGTCGGCGGGCTGGCGGGCCTGGCCCGCGTCGCCGAGGCCGCCGCCCTGGCGCCGTACGAGGCGATGATGGCCACCATCGGCGAGGCCGCCGTCCCCGCGCACGACTTCGCCGAGAGCGGCGTGGCAGTCGCCGAGACCTCCTATTTCAACGATGTCTATCTGCTGGCCCCGGTCGGCTATTTCGTGCTCGCCTTCGATACCACCATCCTGCAGATGAACGTGGTCGGCGCCGATTTGCTGGGTCTGTCGCGCGCCGATCCCGGCCGGGCGTCGTTCCGCCAGTTCGTCGCGCCCCGCTTCCATGACGACTTCGACCGCTTCGTGCGGCGGGCCCTCAACAGCGCCCAGCCGGAGCGCTGCGACCTGCAGATGCTGCGCGCCCGCAACGTGCAGGGCTTCCCCGTGACCTTGCGCGCCAGCGCCGACGCCAGCGGCCAGGCGCTGCGGGTGGTGGTCGAACTGGCCGAGGGCAAGACGGCCGCGCTCGAACGCAGCGAGGAGCGCTTCCGCCGCATCGTCCATTGCGCCGAGGAGGGCATCTGGGAGATCGACGCCAGCGCCCGCACCAGTTTCGTCAATCCGAAGATGGCGCAAATGCTCGGCTATACGATCGAGGAGATGCTCGACCAGCCGCTGGTGGCGTTCATGGACGACGAGGGCCGCGCCATCCTCGAGCGCAACATCGCGCGGCGCCAGCGCGGCGCGGCCGAGCGCCACGAGTTCAAGTTCCTGCGCAAGGACCGCGCCGAGCTGTGGGTGACCCTGGCCACCAATCCGATCTTCGATGGCGACGGCGGCTACCTGGGCGCGCTGGCGCTGGTGAGCGACATCACGGCCACCCGCGCCTCGACCCAGCAGATCTGGCAACAGGCCAACTACGACAGCCTGACCGCGCTGCCCAACCGCCATATGTTCCAGGACCGGCTGGCGCAGGAGGTCAACAAGGCGCGCCGCGAGGGTGTGCTGCTGGGTCTGCTTTTCATCGACCTCGACGGCTTCAAGCAGGTCAACGACAGCCTCGGCCACGACCAGGGCGACCTGCTGCTGGCCGAGGCGGCGCGCCGCATCGGCGCCTGCGTGCGCGCCGCCGACACGGTGGCGCGGCTGGGCGGCGACGAGTTCACCGTCATCCTCACCGGGCTCGAGCAGGTCAGCGCCATCGAGCGCGTCGCCCAGACCATCCTGGCGCGGCTCGACAAGCCGTTCGCGTTGGGCGCGGCGCAGCCGTCGGTGACGGCCAGCATCGGCATTTCGGTGTTCCCGTCCGACGCCGCCTCGCCCGAGGCGCTGCTGCGCAACGCCGACCAGGCGATGTACGCGGCCAAGCAAAGCGGGCGCAACCGTTATAGCCATTTCACGCCGGCGCTGCAAAAGGCGGCGCAGGCGCGCCAGCAGGTCACCGTCGACCTGCGCGCGGCGCTGGCCGAGCTGCAGTTCGAACTGTACTACCAGCCCATCGTCAACCTGCGCAGCGGCCAGATCGAGCGCGCCGAGGCGCTGCTGCGCTGGCGCCATCCGAGCCGCGGCCTGCTGGGGCCGGCCGAGTTCCTGCCGTTCGCCGAATCGGGCGGGCTGATGATGGAGATCGGCGACTGGGTGTTCCGCCAGGCCGCGCGCCAGGCCAGGCTGTGGCAGGACGAGCTGGGCCCGGGCTTCCAGGTGGGCATCAACCAGTCGTCGGCGCAGTTCCGCGGCGACACCGCGCTGTATGTGGGCTGGCTCGAGCACGCCGCCGCGCTGGGGCTGTCGCCGCGCAGCCTGATCATCGAGATCACCGAGGGCGTGCTGCTCGACGGCGCCGGCCAGGTCGGCGACCGCCTGCGCGAGCTGCGCGAGATGGGCTTGCAGGTGGCGCTGGACAACTTCGGCACCGGCTACTCGTCGCTGGCCCACCTCAAGCATTTCGGCATCGACCTGCTCAAGCTCGACCACAGTTTCATCCAGCACCTGGCGTACGACAGCGGCGACCTGGCCATGTGCGAGGCGCTGATCCTGATGGCCCACAAGCTGGGGCTGCGGGTGGTGGCCGAGGGCGTCGAGACGGCGGCACAGAGCAACCTGCTCGAGCTGGCCGGTTGCGACTTCGCGCAGGGGTATGTGTACGCGCAGGCGATGCCGGCGGCGGCGTTCAGCGCGCTGGCGCGCCAGGGCTTGCCGAGGTTGGGACAGGGGATGTGAGCGGCGGCGGTTAGCGCAGGCTCAGCAGCGACACCACGCGCTCGCGGCTGATGCCGGCCAGCGCCGACGTGATCGACAGCAGCGACTGGTAGCCGGGCTTGCCGGCGCTCGCGACGAAATTCCGCGCCACCTGCTCCATGCCGTCGGTGGTGTCGTCCGGGGCGGCGTTCTTCACCCGCGCGGCGACCTGGTTGAGCGCCGTTTGCACCGACGCGATCGAGCGCTCGACCTGCGCCAGCGCCTGCAACACCTGCTGCAACGTGCCGCGCAGCGCCTCGACGTCGGTGGTCTGCCAATTGTCCGGATCGACCGCCGGCGCCTGCGCCTCGGCCTTGACGCGGTTCAACTGCCCGGTGGGGAAGCGCAGGCCGCCGCCCTGGACGGCGATGGTGTCGCGGATGTTGGCCCATTGCGATTCGGCGGCGGTGAACTCGATCTGGCCATCCTCGCCCAGCGCGGCGCGCACGCCGCTGGGCGCGAGCGCGGTGTCGAAGCGCTGGGCGATCTGCTGGTCGGTCAGGCCCGGCTCGAGCACCACCGAACTGAGGTTCTGGCCGCCCAGCGCGATGGCCAGCACCTCGCGTCCGCCCGGGCGCAGGTTGGCCAGGTTCATGCCGCGCACGGTGAAGCGCGTGGTGGTGGCCTTGTTGCTGAAATTGAGCTGGGAGTCGAGCGTGCCGCCGGACGCCTGCGAACGGTTGCGCCAGCTGTTGCTGAACTGGCGCACGCGCGCCTCGAGCGTGCCGTCGGCGCGCTGGCGGTTGGCCAGGCGGGCGCTCAGGTCGGCTTTCAGGTTGCGCAGCTGGGCCGCGCTTTGCTCGAGGAAGTCGAGGGCCTGCTGGGCGCCGGAGATGTCGCCCTGCAGCGGCTGGTCCATATTGCTCAGGCCGCGCCGCAACGGCGCCGCCGAGGTCGGCGTCGGCGTGACCGGCGTGGCGGTGGCCGCGTTCTCGCCGTTCATCCCCAGCGCGGTGCCGTCCACCGCGCTGGCATTGCCGCCGCCGCCGGGGACAATGACGGTGGGGGTGGCTTGGGGCGAGATTTGCATACGCGGGCGTGGCGACGTGGTTGGGTTACAGGACGTTGAACAACGACAGGTTGCTCACCTTGGAGTACGCCTTGTACGACGCCTCCAGCGACAGATTATACCCGGACAGCTCGGTGGCGGCCTCGGCGTAATCGAGCTGGCCCAGATCGAGGATGGCGCTCTTGTTCGACAGGCTGACGTTGGCGTGGTTGTCGTCGAGCGTGTTCATGATGTT
>JBDSKP010000812.1:0-3004 GCA_039916925.1 Duganella sp. | reverse complement strand
GCTGGCAAACCACAAGCGGCCGGTGGCGTCGCGGCAGGCGCTCTGGAAGCTGGCGGCGGCGTCGACCAGCGCGTCGAGCGCGTCGACCCGGCGCGGCACCGGCTTTCCGTAGGGGTCGTCGATCACGTACAGGCCGCGCAAGGTGCAAATCCACAGCCGGCCGGCGTCGTCGAACAGCAGCTGGTAGATATGGGCCACCGGCAGGCGCGCCACCACCCGCTCGCCGCCGCGCCGGTCGCGGCGCACCAGCCAGCCCTGGCCGCCGGCCCATACGTCGCCATGTTTATCCTCGGCCAACGCGCCCCAGCGCGCGCCGCTGGCGATGCCGCTGGCCGCCACGGCGAAGCGGCCGTCGCCCTGCGTCGCCACGCCGCCGCCGGTGGCGACGTGCAACGCGCCGTCGCGCGTGCGCAGCAGCGACCAGATGTCGTCGTGCGGCAAGCCCTGATCCATGGTCCAGTTTTCCCAGCGGCGGTAGCCCTGCCACTGCACCAGGCCTTGTCCGGCCACGCCCAGCCACAGGTCGCCCTGGCGGTCCAGCAACAACGAATGCAGGTCGGTGCCCAGGCGCAGTCCGTGCGCCTGGCCGTAGCGCTCCCAACCCTTGGCGCCGAGGCGGAACAAGCCGTTGTCGGTGATGCTGATCATCCGGCCTTCGCCGTCGAGCAACAGCGGCGTCGGCCAGCCGCTCTTGGGCATGGCGAAGTGTTCCGGGGTGCGTTCGCTAAAGCGCCGCTCGTCCACGGACAGCGTCATCAGCCGGTTCGAGTCGCCCAGCCAGAGCAGGCCGGCGTCGTCGCGCCGCAAACCGAACCAGCGCTGTTCCGGCAAACCCTGGTCGGCGCCGAACATCGTGAGCACGCCGCCGCGATACCGGCACAGCCCCGTCCCGCAGCCCAGCCACAGCGTGCCGTCGGGGTCGCGCAGGACGCCGGAGCTATCGTCCAGCGCGGGCGTGGCGGCCAGTTGCGCGGGGCTGAAGAACGGCGCCGCCTGCCAGCCGCCCTTGGCGTCCCGCCGCACCTGCCGCAACTTGCCGCCGCAGAGCACCAGCAAGTGGCCGGCGTCGACCGAGGCGAATTGCTGCCCGTTCGGTATGTTCAGCGTGGCGCCGTCCGCCTGCGGCACCGGCAGCAACCGCTGCCCGTCGAGCAGGAACAGCCCGCGCCGCGTGCCCACCCACAGCCGCCCCGCCGGATCGATGTGCAACGCGCTGATGAAATTATCGCCGGGGGTACGGTCGACGCGCTGGAACCGGCTGCCGTCGAAGCGGTACAGGCCGTTCTCGGTGCCCACCCACAGCTGGCCGGCGGCATCCTGGGCCAGCGCCATGACCACCAGATTGCCCAGGCCGTCGAGCTGGCCGTGGCTGCGCAGCGAAAGCTGCTGGGCGCCGGCCGGCGCGCCCGCCAGCGCCATCAGTCCGGCCGCCAGCCACGCGACGGCGCCACGCCACAGCGCGCGGCTGGGCGTCGATTGATGGTGAGCTAGATACATCATGTCCGGCTAACTTTCCGCATTTCGGCGGGCTATCGATGACGCCAGCGTGCCGCAACGACTGTTGTTTTCACTTTCGCAATCTTAATTGCGATGGCGGATCTCCACAAGGGCCGATCACCGTGAAAAACCGCCGCCGGGCAGCGCCGCCAGCGCCTCGGCTTGCCGGCCTTGCGCCAGCGCGATGGCCGCCCGCGCCTGCGCTCGAGCGCCGTTTGGCCCAGGTAGCGCTCGGGCAGCGCGGTGTCGGGCCGGCTGCAATCGGGGCCGACGACACAACCGGCCGCCAATCCGGCGGCGGCCACCGATCATTTCCGTTTGTACGGCTACGAAAAGACCGCCGTCTCCGACCTGGCCAAGGCCATCGGCTTTTCCAAGGCCTACATTTATAAGTTCTTCGAGTCCAAGCAGGCCATCGGTGAATTGATCTGCGCCAATTGCCTGCGCGAGATCGAAGCGGACATCAGGGCCGCCATCGACGGCGTCGACCGCCCGCCGGAGAAGCTGCGGCGGCTGTTCAAGACGGCCGTCGATTCCAGCCTGCGCCTGTTTTTCGAGGACCGCAAGCTGTATGACATCGCCGCGTCGGCCGCCACCGGACGCTGGGCGGCGGCGCGCGCCTACGAGGATCGCATCCAGGCCATGCTGAGCGAGGTGTTGCGCCAGGGGCGCGAGGCCGGGGATTTCGAGCGCAAGACGCCGCTCGACGAGACGACGGCGGCCATCTATCTGGTCATACGCCCCTACCTCAATCCGCTGCTGCTGCAGCACGCCCTCGAGTACACGGATCAGGCGCCGGCCCGCTTGTCGAGCCTGGTGCTGCGCAGTTTATCGCCGTGACGTCCCGCCGGTGGGCGCGCGCAGGTGACGATTGACGATTTCGGCAATTAGTCCCGCCCGGCATACCGTCACGGGCCGGCAACTACTCCCAGGCCCGCGCCAGCGAGCGGTGCGCGGTCCACGTAAAGCCGGCGCCCAACGACAGTCCGCTGTTGCGCAGGAACAGCGGACTGTCGTGGTTGGCCGCGTGGCTGTAGTTGTCGTAGCGGGTGAAGCCGAACACGCGCCAGTCCGGCGAGATCCGGCGCGACAGGCTCAGCCCCAGCCGGGTCATCATCAGGCCGCCCGTGGCGCGGTAGGCGGGACGCCCGGCGGTCGCGTACCGCGGCGCGACGTCATAGAAGTAACCGTTCATGCGGGCGTTGCCGAACATCGCGCCGAGGTTGGCGTCGGCTTGCCAGCGGCCGGAGGCGTCGGCCGCCTCGAACACCACGCGCGGCTCGAACACCAGGCCCCGGCGTTCAAAACCGTTTCTCAGCTCGAGCGGCGCCCGCAGCGGCAGCTCCAGCCGCACGCGGCTGGTCGCCGTCGGCTCGGCCAGCAGCACCTTCAGGCGCGGGCCGAACTCCAGCAACGAATTCAGGTCGGGCATGCCGGCGCGGGCCGCGACGTCGCCGGAGCGGGCCGGCAGCGACAGCGCGAAACCGACGTCGAGCTCGACCCGCTC
>JBDSKP010000811.1:0-2080 GCA_039916925.1 Duganella sp. | reverse complement strand
ACGGCTGGAAGCAGTACGGCATGCCGGAGCTGGTGGGCGACCAGGTCAAGGACGCCGAGCAACTCAAGGCCACCTCGCCGCTGGAGCAGGCGGCGCGCATCAAACAGCCGCTGTTGCTGGCCTACGGCGGCGCCGACATGCGCGTGCCGCTGCCGCACGGCACCAAGTTCTACAAGGCCGTCAAGCAGGGCAACCCCAACGTCGAATGGGTCGAGTACGAGGAGGAAGGCCACGGCTGGGCGCTGCCGAAGAACCGCGTCGACTTCTGGGGCAGGGTGGAGAAATTCCTCGACAAAAATATCGGTCCGAACGCGGCCCGGCCCTGACGACCGGCGCGCGGCGGCGGCTACCCATGGCCAATTTAACAACTTGGTGGTATCGTTCGACAGTTAAACATTTCACCATTTAAAATATGCGATTCAACCAGTTGGTCGCGCGGACCGTCCTGACGGCCGCCGTCTTCATTGCCCCGGCCCCGGCGCTCCACGCCGCCGACGCGCCGGGCGCCGCGACGGCGCCGCCGATCGCCAGCTTCTTCTCCAATCCAGCCTTCAACGGCGCCGTGCTGTCGCCCAACGGACGCTATCTGGCCGCCTTCGTCGGCGCCAAGGAGCGCCGCGACGGCCTGGCGGTGGTCGACTTGAGCGACCTGAGCGCGCGCATGGTCGCGCAGTTCCCCGACACCGACATCGGCCAGGCGCGCTGGGTCAACAACGAGCGTCTGCTGTTCAGCACGACCGACAAGGCTTCCGGCCAGCGCGACCTGCGCTTCGGCCCCGGCCTGTTCGCCGTCAACCGCGACGGCAAGGGTTTCCGCCAGTTGGCCATGCGCAACTCGCCGTTCGTGACCAACGGTAACGACAATGTCGAGATGCTGCCATGGCACACCTATATGCTGAACCAGGACGGGCCGCAGACCGGCGAGGACGTCTACGTCAGCGACGCCAACATCGCCAGACCCGGCATCCTGGTCGCGCTCGACCTGCTGCGGTTGAACACCCGCACCGCCAACGCGGACCCGGTCGAGCATCCCGGCGTGGCGCGCGCATGGCTGCTGGACCAGAACGGCGAACCGCGCCTGGTCGAAACGCTGGACAAGAACATCCGCTCGATCCACTACCTGGACCCCGCCACCCGGCAATGGCGGGTACTCGCCAGCGTCGACGCCTACACCGGCGGCAACAACGACTTCCGCCCGCTGGCCTTCGGCCCGGACGGCACGCTGTATGTCACCGCCAACCACGGCGGCGACCGCGCCGAGCTGTATCGCTACGATCTGGCCAACAACAAGCTGGGCGAGCGCCTCGTGACGCTGGACGGCTTCGATTTCCGTGGCAGCCTGATCATCAGCAACAACAAGCTGCTCGGGGTGCGGGTGCACGCCGACGCGGCCGGCACCGCGTGGTTCGATCCCGCCATGAAGGCGCTGCAGCAAACCGTCGACGCCAAACTGCCCGGCACGATCAACCTGATCACGCCGGCGCGGCGCCCGGAAACCCCGTGGGTGCTGGTGGAAGCGTTCTCGGACCAGCAACCGCCGCGCTTTTTGATCTACAACACCGAAACCAAGCGCATGAGCGAAGTGGGCAACGTGGCCCCCGACATCAAGCCGGCCGCGATGGGCACACGCGAGCTGGTGCATTACGCCGCCCGCGACGGGCTCGACATTCCGGCGTGGCTGACCTTGCCCCCGGGCGGTGCGCACAAGAATTTGCCGATGGTGGTGCTGGTCCATGGCGGACCCTTCGTGCGCGGCGGCAGCTGGAGCTGGAACGCCGAGGCTCAGTTCCTGGCCTCGCGCGGCTACGCGGTGCTGGAACCGGAATTCCGCGGCAGCACCGGCTACGGTGAAAAACACTTCCGCGCCGGCTGGAAGCAATGGGGCTTGAAGATGCAGGACGACATCGCCGACGGCACCCGCTGGGCCATCGCCCAGGGCACCGCCGACGCCAAGCGCGTGTGCATCGCCGGCGCCAGTTACGGCGGCTACGCCACCTTGATGGGCCTGATCAACGATGCGGATCTGTACCAATGCGGCATCGACTGGGCCGGCGTGACCGACATCGGCCTGATGTACGAC
>JBDSKP010000810.1:0-2708 GCA_039916925.1 Duganella sp. | reverse complement strand
CCGAGCGCCTGGCCGAAATGACCCGCCAGGACATGGAACAGCGCGGCATGAACGTCAAGGACGTGCCATTCCCACAAGAACTGTTCGCTGAAAAAGCCGAGCGTCGCGTGCGCCTGGGCCTGATCCTGTCGCAACTGGTCGGCGAGAACAAGCTGCAAGCCCAGCCTGAGCAGGTCAAGGCGCAAGTCGAAGACTTCGCCCAGAGCTACGAAGACCCGCGCGAAGTGCTGAAGTACTACTACAGCGATCGCCGCCGTCTGGCCGAGGTCGAAGCCCTTGTATTGGAAGAAAACGTCGTCAACTACGTCCTGGGCCTGTCGAAGACTTCGTCCAAGGTTGTGGCCTTTGACGAACTGATGGGAAGCAACGCTCAAGCGTAATTCAGCACCGGCCGAAGTGACAAATAGCTGACAAGTTTGCGGTAACGATTTGTAGTAGTATTGTCACTCCGGCCTAGCTGCTTCACAAGGAAATAGAATGACTGGTTTTAACCGTAATCCGGCGCTGGACACTGAAATGCTCGGCCTGGTGCCGATGGTGGTCGAACAAAGCGGTCGCGGCGAGCGTTCGTACGATATCTATTCGCGCCTGCTCAAGGAACGCATCATCTTCATGGTCGGTCCCGTCAACGACCAGATGGCGAACCTGGTGGTCGCGCAGCTGTTGTTCCTGGAAAGCGAAAATCCGGACAAGGATATCTCGCTGTACATCAACTCGCCCGGCGGTTCGGTCTCGGCCGGTCTGGCGATCTTCGATACGATGCAGTTCATCAAACCCGACGTGTCGACCCTGTGCACCGGCATGGCCGCCTCGATGGGCGCCTTCCTGCTGGCCGCCGGCGCCAAGGGCAAGCGCTTTTCGCTGCCGAACTCGCGCATCATGATTCACCAACCTTCGGGCGGCTCGCAGGGCATGGCGTTGGACATCGAGATCCAGGCCAAGGAAATCTTGTATCTGCGTCATCGTCTGAACGCCATCATGGCCGAGCGCACCGGTCAAACGATCGAACAGATCGCCAAAGACACTGATCGTGATCGTTTCATGTCGGCGGAAGAGGCTGTAGAGTACGGATTGATCGACAAAATGTTGTCCAACCGGGCTTGATGCTTTCATCGCAGCATTGCTGCGCAGTATTGCTGTAAAACGCGCCCGGGCGATCAATCGTTCGGGCGTTTCGTTTTTATTTCGGGTAGCATGTAGTGGTAGGCGGACTTTTCCGGAACGCCACACATGCTGCAACAGCAAAGCCATTCTGTAACTCAAAGAAAACTGCCCCATGTCAGACAAAAAATCCTCCAGCGGCGAAAAATTACTGTACTGCTCGTTTTGCGGCAAGAGCCAGCACGAGGTAAAGAAACTCATCGCCGGCCCGTCGGTCTTCATCTGCGACGAATGCATCGACCTGTGCAACGACATCATCCGCGACGAAACCTCGGCCATCGAGTCCGTCGCCGGCGCCAAGTCGGACTTGCCGACTCCGCACGAAATCAAGGATTTGCTGGACCAGTACGTTATCGGTCAGCAAACCGCCAAGCGCATCCTGTCGGTCGCGGTGTACAACCACTACAAGCGCCTGAAGCACCTCGGCAAGAAAGACGATATCGAACTGGCCAAGAGCAACATCTTGCTGGTCGGTCCTACCGGCTCGGGCAAAACCTTGCTGGCGCAGACGCTCGCGCGCATGCTCAACGTGCCGTTCGTCATTGCTGACGCCACCACGCTGACCGAAGCGGGCTATGTGGGCGAGGATGTCGAGAACATCATCCAGAAGCTGTTGCAAAGCTGCAACTATGACGTTGAGAAAGCGCAACGCGGCATTGTCTACATCGATGAGATCGACAAGATTTCGCGCAAGTCCGACAATCCGTCGATCACGCGCGATGTGTCGGGCGAAGGCGTGCAGCAGGCGCTGTTGAAGCTGATCGAGGGCACCATGGCCTCGGTACCGCCGCAAGGCGGACGCAAGCATCCGAACCAGGACTTCGTGCAGATCGACACCACCAACATCATGTTCATTTGCGGCGGTGCGTTCGACGGCCTGGCCAAGGTGATTGCCAACCGCTCGGAAAAATCGGGCATCGGCTTCTCGGCCAGCGTCAAGAGCAAGAAGGAACGCAACGCCAGCGAAATGCTGCTGGAAGCGGAGCCTGAGGATTTGATCAAGTTTGGTCTGATTCCCGAGCTGGTCGGCCGTTTGCCGGTGGTCGCGACATTGTCGGAACTGACCGAAGAGGCGCTGATCCAGATCCTGATCGAGCCGAAGAACGCGCTGGTCAAGCAGTACTCGAAGCTGCTGGAGATGGAAGGCGCTGAGCTGGAGATTCGGCCGGCCGCCTTGCACGCCATTGCCAAGAAGGCGCTGGCGCGTAAAACCGGCGCGCGCGGTCTGCGTTCGATTCTGGAACACGCCTTGCTCGATACGATGTATGAATTGCCAAATGAAGCCAATGTTACTAAAGTGGTTATCGATGAGAATACGATAACCAGTGGCGCCAAACCTTTATTGATATACCAAGACCAGGCCAAGGCGTCTGGTGAGAATTAAATAACTTGTGCACACTTGGCCCACGCGGACGCAAAATTCATTTCGCATCCGTGGGGCAAGGCGGTACAATTTAAATCAATAAAAGAGCAGGCTTCATTCGAAAAGCCACGCGTGACAGCCGCTGTCGCGGGTGGCTTTTTTATTGGGTTGTTCTTTTAGAACG
>JBDSKP010000809.1:0-5459 GCA_039916925.1 Duganella sp. | reverse complement strand
GGAAGATGAAGGGGTAGTAGGCGATGCCCAGGCGCGGATAGGCGCGCGCCGCGAAGCTCGGCCCGCTGATGATCATGTCGACGGTGCCGAGCAGCATGCCCTGGTTGATGTCGGTCTCCTTGCCGAGCGAACTGGCCGGGAAGACCTGGATCTCGAACTTGCCGTTGGTGCGCTTCTTGATCTCGTCGGCTGCCCACACGCTTTGGGTGTGGTACGGCTCGCTCGTCTCGTAGACGTGCGCCCACTTGAGCTTGGTCTGCGCCAGCAGCGGCCCCGACACCGCCACGGCGGCCAGGGCGAGCAGGGTCTTCAGGGTCAGTCGCTTCATCGTCGTCTCCGAGGGGTGGGGGGTCGGCGCGGATCGAACGTCCGCTCTGGAAGGGTTGGAACAGCAGTCGCGGCCGGGTCGCCGCCGCAGGTTCGGGCAGTGCCGGCCTGCCGGCACTTTCGCATCGACCCGCCGGCCACGGGCCGGGCCGGGCGGTCGAACGATTCTGGGAGAACACCCGGGGGCGGTCAATGCAGGGAAGTCCCGCAGCCGGCGCTGGCCGGGTGCCGGCTGAGAGGGCTTGCGCGGGCCTTGCGGCGCGCCCGGCGCGGGGTCACGCGCTTGCCCCTGATCCGACATACGGATGCGCTCGTCTCCGACGGACGGAGCCGCGGTCGGGGTTAGCCTAGCGCGATACACCCAAGGTTCACCCGTGGCCGATACCGACCTGACCCGCGCCGACCCGCAGGCCGCGCTGCGCACCTACCGCGCCAAGCGCGACTTTCAGATCACCTCCGAGCCTTCGGAAGGCGGCACGGCGGGCATCGACCGCTTGCGCTTCGTGGTGCAGAAGCACTGGGCCAGCCGGCTGCATTACGACTTCCGGCTCGAGCTCGACGGCACGCTGATGAGCTGGGCCGTACCCAAGGGGCCGAGCTACGACCCCAAGGACAAGCGGATGGCGGTCCATGTCGAGGACCACCCGATCTCGTACGCGGATTTCGAGGGCACCATCCCCGAGAAGCAGTACGGCGCCGGCAAGGTCATCGTCTGGGACCACGGCTGGTGGGAGCCGGTCGGCGATCCGCGGGTGGCGCTGAAGAGCGGCGACCTGAAGTTCGAGCTGCACGGCCACAAGCTGCACGGGCGCTGGGTGCTGGTGCGGATGAAGGGCAAGGGAGAAAAGCAGGAGCCTTGGCTGCTGATCAAGGAAAACGACGAATACGCGCGGCCGGCCGAGGAGTTCAGCGTGGTCGATGAGATGCCCGACAGCGTGAAGGCTTTGCCGCTGCCGGGAGCGTCCGCCCCGGTGCCGGCGAAGGTGGCGGGCAGGGCCAGGGCGCCCGCCAAGGCCGCCGCCCCCAGGGCCGAGCTGCCGGAGAGCTTGACGCCGCAACTGGCGACCCTGGTCGACGCGCCGCCGTCGTCACCGGAAGACTGGCTGTTCGAGATCAAGTTCGACGGCTATCGTATTCTGACGCGCGTCGACGGCAAGGATATCCGCCTGATCACCCGCAACGGCAACGACTGGACGCACAAAATGCGCCCGCTGCGCGACGCCATCGCCAAAATGAAGCTGCCGTCCGGCTGGTACGACGGCGAGATCGTCGTCCATGACGAGGACGGGCGGCCCGATTTCGGCCTGCTGCAGAACGCCTTCGATGAAAACCATCCCGGCGAAATGGTCTACTTCATCTTTGATATCCCGTTCCACGACGGCCGCGACCTGCGCGACATGCCGCTGCAGGAGCGCCGCGCGATACTCGAAAACGTGATGGGGAAAAAGGCCACGGACATGGTGCGCTACAGCGCCGCGCTCGACGCCACGCCGCAGGACATGATCGCCGCCGCCTGCAGCATGGGCCTGGAGGGCATCATCGGCAAGCGGCGCGACTCGGCCTACACCTCGCGCCGCGGCGGCAGCTGGATCAAGCTCAAATGCGGCCAGCGGCAGGAATTCGTCATCGGCGGCTACACCGATCCGCAAGGCTCGCGCAGCGGCTTCGGCTCGCTGCTGCTGGGGACCTACGACAAGGACGGCAAGCTGCAATATGCCGGCAATGTCGGTAGCGGCTTCAACGGCGCGTCGCTGGCCGAACTCAAATCCAGGATGGACGAGCTGACGGCCGACAAGAGCCCGTTCGCGCCCAATAAGGAGATCGACAAGCGGGCCCACTGGCTCAAGCCGACCCTGGTGGCGGAGGTGGCCTTCGGCGAATGGACGCGCGCCGGTTCGATCCGTCATTCCGTATTCAAGGGGTTGCGCAAGGACAAGAAGGCCAGCGCGATCACGCGCGAGCTGCCGGCCCACATGAAGGACAAGGAGAAACCCGACATGGAAACCTCGACCGCCGTGCAGGGCAAGCTGCCGGCCTCGCTGAAAGTGACCAATCCCGATCGCGTGATCGACCAGGCCAGCGGCGCCACCAAAATCACCCTGGTGCGCTACTACGCGCTGGTGGGCGCGTTGATGCTGCCGCACCTCAAAGGCCGGCCGGTGGCGCTGGTGCGCGCGCCCGCCGGTGTGGGCGGGGAGCTGTTCTTCCAGAAGCACTCCGAAACCAACAAGCTGCCCGGGGTGAAGAGCCTCGACCCGGCGCTGGACCCGGATCATCCGCCGATGCTGGAGGTGGCGACGGAGCAGGGCTTGCTGTCGGCGGCGCAGTGGAACGTGGTCGAACTGCACACGCAAAACGCCAGCGCGTCGAGCTATGAGAAGCCGAACCGGATGGTGTTCGATCTCGATCCGGGTAAGGACGTGACGTGGAAACAGGTGCAGGAGGCGGCGCAGCTGATGCGCGCGTTTCTCGATCATCTGGGATTGCCGGCGTTTTTGAAGACCAGCGGCGGTAAGGGCTTGCATGTGGTGGTGCCGGTCAAACCGGGGTATGGCTGGGATGACGTGAAGGCGTTTTCGCAGGCGATCGTGGCGCACATGGCGCAGAATATTCCGGAGCGGTTTGTGCTCAAGAGCGGGCCGAGTAACCGGGTTGGCAAGATCTTCATCGATTATCTGCGCAACGGGCGCGGTGCCACCACCGCGTGCGCGTGGTCGGCGCGGGCGCGGCCGGGGTTGGGGATTTCGGTGCCGGTCGCGTGGGAGGAGTTGGACAAGCTCGATGGCGGCGATCATTGGACCGTGAGCACGGTGCATACGCGGCTCGATGTCGGTAACACACCGTGGGACGGGTATGCGAAGGCGGCCAAGGGTTTGGCGCCGGCGATGAAGATGTTGGGGTTTAAGCCGGGATCGGGGACCTGAGATCGCACGGGGTCCACGTAGGGCGGATTAGCGCAGCGTAATCCGCCAATGCATGCGTCTCGACGGCTCATGCATTGGCGGATTACGGCGTTCCGCCTAATCCGCTCTACGTGGAATCGTGGTTGGGCGGCTTTAAGCGGCTTTGCGTGACGGCGACGATTTGGTGCCGCCCTTGGCGCGGGCCGCGGCGGCCGGCGCCTTCTTCGGCGCGCTGGTCTTGCGGCGCGGAGCCGGAGCTTCCTCCTCCTCTTCCTCCTCCTCGTCGGCCTTGGCGGCGCTTTTGCGCGCCGGCGCCTTGGCGCCGCCCTTGGCCGGGCGCTTGCCCAGGCTGTCCTGCAGCAGCGCCACCAGATCCACCACGTTCGATGCCTTGGCCGGCCTGTCTTCCGGCTCGGCGGCGGTGATGGTCTTGGTTTGTCCGGCCTTGACCTTTTTCTTCACCAGCGCCAGCACGTCGTCCTTGTAGGTGTCGCGGTACTGCTCCGGCTTCCATTCCTCGCTCATGCCTTCGACCAGCGACAGCGCCATCTGCAGCTCCTTGTCGCTGATGCCGGCCGCCTTCATCGTGGCCGGCGGCAGCTTGAGCTCCTCGGCGCTGCGGATCTCGGCCGCGTAGCGCAAGGTGTCGAGCACGATCTTGTCGTCGATGCAGACCAGCGCGCACAGGTGCTGCTTGGTGCGCATCACCACCGTGGCGATGGCGATCTTGCCGGCCTTGCGCAGCGTTTCGCGCAGCAGCGCGTAGACCTTGGCGCCGCCTTTGGTTGGCGCCAGGTAGTACGGCTGCTCGTAATACGTCAGCGGCACGTCGGCCGCGTCGACGAAGGCCTGGATGTCGATGGTGCCGGTGGCCTCGACGTTGGCGCGCTTGAGGTCCTCGTCCGACAGCACGACGTACTCGTCCTCCTCGTACTCGTAGCCCTTGACGATGTCGTCCCAGGTCACGTCCTTGCCGGTCTTTTTGTTATAGCGCTTGTAGCCCACGGGCGAAAAGTCGCGCCGATCGAGCATCGTCAGATCCAGCTCGTGCGACTGCACCGCCGAATACAGCTCGACCGGGATGTGCACCAGCCCGAAGCTGATGGCGCCTTTCCATAACGCGCGGGCGGCCATGGCTTACCCCACCGAACCGGTCACCGGCAGCACGATGCCGGTGATATAGCTGGAGCACGACGGCGCGGCCAGGAACACGTACGCCGGCGACAGCTCCTGCGGCTGCGCGGCGCGGCGCATGTCGGTGTCCTGGCCGAACTTGGCGATCTTCTCGGGCGACTGGTCGGCCGGGTTGAGCGGCGTCCACACCGGCCCCGGCGCCACGGCGTTGACGCGGATGCCCTGGTCGAGCAGGTTGGAGGCGAGCGACATCGTGAACGCGTGGATGGCGCCCTTGGTGGTCGAGTAGTCGAGCAGGTGGCTCGAACCCTGCAGCCCCGTCACCGATCCGGTGTTGATGATGGAGGCGCCGCGCTTGAGGAACGGCAGCGCCGCCTTGGCCATGTGGAAGTAGCCGTAGACGTTGGTCTTCATCGTCATGTCGAAGCGCTCTTCGGTCAGGTCGGTCAGTTTTTCGGCGTGCTCCTGGAAAGCGGCGTTGTTGACCAGGATGTCGAGCCGGCCGAAGCGCTCGTGCGTCTGCTGGGCGGCGTCGCGGCAGAACGCGGCGTCGCGCACGTCGCCGCGCAGCAGCAGGCAGCTCTGGCCCTCGGCCTCGACGTAACGTTTGGTGTCGATCGCGTCCTGGTCCTCGTCGAGGTAGACGATGGCGACGTCGGCGCCCTCGCGCGCGTACAGCACCGCGACGGCGCGGCCGATGCCGGAGTCGCCCCCGGTGATCAGGGCCGCCATGCCGGCCAGCTTGCCGCTGCCGGCGTAGTCGGGCGCCAGGAACTCGGGCTTGAGCTCCATCCGCGCCTCGAGCCCCGGCTTGGCCAGGTGCTGGGACGGCATCTCGCCCGGATATTCATGTTCGGTGGTTTGCACCGGCCCCTGGCGCTGGCCCGACTGGCTGCCCGGCTGTTGCTGTTTCGCGCGCTCGTCGGCCCGGTCCTGCCGCTGCTGGATTTCCCGCTGTTGACTGGCGGTGCCGGCGTCGGCCCTGTTTTCGGTGTTTGCCATGATTTCTCCTCCTTGTGCATCGAAGGGCTAGTATTGGCGCGCGGCTCGGCGGTGACAGTGCGCTCTTTCACACATAAGCGTAGATGCGGTAAC
>JBDSKP010000808.1:0-2608 GCA_039916925.1 Duganella sp. | reverse complement strand
CATGTATTACGGCCAGGACACCAGCGTGATCATGCTTGCCACCGCCGCGCTGGCCTTCGTCCTGATCGTGTTCGCCGAAATTTCGCCCAAAGTGATCGGCGCCACCTACCCCGATACCATTTCCCTGCGCTCGGCCGGCGTGCTCAAGCTGCTGATGGGCATCGGCAAGCCGGTGATCTGGTTCGTCAACCTGTTCGTCGGCCTGGTGCTGCACGTGTTCGGCGTCAAGCTCGGCGGCCAGATCGAACAGCAGCGCGTCTCGCTCGAGGAACTACGCTCGATCGTGCTCGAGGGCGGCAACTTCATCCCGCAAAAGCACAAGAGCATCCTGCTCAACCTGTTCGACCTGGAGACCATCGTCGTCGAGGACATCATGACGCCGCGCTCGCAGATCGAGGCGCTGGACCTGGAGCAGTCGGTCGAGGAAATCAAGCGCGAGCTGACCACCTGCTACCACAACAAGCTGCCCGTCTACGAGGGCGAGATCAACCGCATCGTCGGCATCCTGCACGTGCGCAAGGCGGTGGCGCTGCTGAACCAGGAGGACGAGCTGACGGTCGAGCACTTCCGCGCGCTGCTGACGACGCCCTACTTCATCCCGCAGGACACCGGCGTGTTCACGCAATTGCAGTACTTCCAGGAACGCAAGGAACGCCTGGGCATCATCGTCGACGAGTACGGCGAGGTGCAGGGCCTGGTCACCTTGGACGACATCATCGAGGAAATGATCGGCGAATTCACCACGTCGATGCCGGGCGACGCCCGCGCCGACAGTTTTGCGTGGAGCGACCAGGGCGAGTGCCTGCTTGAGGGCGCCACGGCGCTGCGCGACGTCAACAAACGGCTGGGCCTGAACTTTCCGCTGGACGGCCCGAAAACGCTGAACGGCATGCTGCTGGAGTTGTTGCAAGAAATTCCAGAAGCACCCATCAGCATCAAGATTGGCCACTGCATTATCGAAGTCATCCAGTCGCATGATCAATCGATCAAGGTCGTCAAATTGATACGTCCCGGCACCAAACGCGGCGCCTGATTTGACGCGGGCGCGTGACATACGCAACATCGGGACGACCAATCGCTTCCTGGCGGCGACAAATAGCGGACAAGCCTTTACAAAATTAGTGCTCAAGAGCATGCTTCCTTGATCCCCGTCCCCTATCAAGATCGATGCATTTATGGCAGCAGTCCAACCCCATGCCGCGCCAGGCGTTCCGCTGCCGGGATTGGCGCGGGCATTGCTGCAAGCCGGTCGGCTGTCGGCGTTTCAGGCCGAGGCGCTGCAAAAAAAATCCCTGACCGACAAGATCGCCTTTATTGACGTGCTGCTGGGCAGCGGCGCGATTGACGCCCGAACGCTGGCCGCGTTCTGCGCCGAAACGTTCGCCTATCCGCTGATGGACGTTGCCACGCTCAACATCGAGGCGTTGCCGGCCAAGGCCATCGACAACAAATTGATGCAAGCCCAGCGCGTGATCGCCCTGGCCAAGCGCGGCAACAAGATGTCGGTGGCCATTTCCGATCCGACCAATCAGCAGGCGCTCGACCAGATCAAGTTCCAGACTGAATCCACGGTCGAGCCCGTCATCGTCGCGCATGACGCGCTGTTGCAGCTGCTTGCCAGGCTCAACAAAACCAGCGAACAGAACCTCGCCGACCTGGCCGGCGAGCAGAACGACATCCACTTTGCCGAGGAGGAAAGCGCGGCGGCGGCGGTGGCGGCGGCCGAATCGCTGCCTAACGAAGTGGAGGACGCGCCGGTGGTGCGTTTCCTCAACAAGATGCTGATCGACGCCGTCAACATGGGTGCGTCGGATTTGCACTTCGAACCATTCGAAAAGTTTTATCGGGTGCGCTTCCGCGTTGATGGCGTGCTGATGGAGCATGCCCAGCCGCCGATCTCGATCAAGGAAAAGCTGGTATCGCGCATCAAGGTACTCGCCAAGCTCGACATCTCGGAAAAGCGCGTGCCGCAGGACGGCCGCATGCGTTTGATCGTGTCGCCGACCAAGACTGTCGACCTGCGCATCTCGACGCTGCCGACCCTGTTCGGCGAAAAGACCGTCATGCGTATCCTCGACGCCACGCAGGCGCAGATGGGCATCGACGCGCTCGGCTACGACCCGGACCAGAAGGCCTTGCTGCTCGACGCCATCCAGCGTCCGTACGGCATGGTGCTGGTGACCGGGCCGACCGGCTCGGGCAAGACTGTGTCGCTGTACACGTGCCTGAATGTCATCAACAAGCCCGGCATCAACATTTCCACCGCCGAGGACCCGGCCGAGATCAACCTGCCCGGCGTGAATCAGGTCAACGTCAATGACAAGGCCGGGCTGACTTTCCCGGTGGCGCTTAAATCGTTCCTGCGGCAAGACCCGGACATCATCATGGTCGGCGAGATCCGCGACCTGGAAACGGCCGACATCGCCATCAAGGCGGCGCAGACCGGCCACATGGTGTTTTCCACGCTGCACACCAACGACGCCCCGTCCACCCTGACGCGGCTGATGAACATGGGCGTGGCGCCGTTCAATATCGCCTCGTCGGTGATTCTGATCACGGCGCAGCGCCTCGCCCGGCGGCTCTGCAAATGCAAGCAACCGGTCGAGAT
>JBDSKP010000807.1:0-5434 GCA_039916925.1 Duganella sp. | reverse complement strand
GGCATCATTTGCCGAAGGATGGCCTCCTTGCGTTCAGCTGGATACTGATTCACTGCATGTCTTTGCTCCGCCCCCGGTTGGATTAAATTGATTCAAGTGACGCGACATCTATCCTGACACAGGGGGTTGGGCCCGTCGTAAAAACTTCTATTTAAAAAGATCGCTGTGGGTTCCCGTGCGGACGAAAATGACCCCGGTTTCACTTAGCTTATAGAGCAAAATCCAATCGTCACCCACGTGGCAATCTCTATGATCATTCCATTTTCCCGAAAGAGGATGATCCGCATATTCCGCGGGCAATGGGCCTTCATTCGCAATCAAATGCATCATGACGGTTTTAAGCCGGGACATATCGTAGCGGCCGCTAGACGCTAGCCGCTCCCAGTCTTTTTTGGCTTGGCTGCTTTTTTCCGCCTTTCTTTGCTGACATTTTTTCCCTCTAATTCAACAAAGAACTCTTCAGAGGAGCTGAATCGGGCTGATAGCTTGCGAGCCTCCTCCATCGCCGCCACAGTTGTTGGGTTCGGCGAGATATCAAAAGGCAGTCCTTTTGTCACCACGACATTGTTGAGAAAAAGGCGGATCGCGGTCGACAGGCCACAACGTAGCTACAGCCAAGCGTAATCCAGCTTTCCATACCGGTCCAGCGACTCGCACAGAAAGGCCGTGCTACATGGCGTTTAGCGCCGCCAATGTGGCCTGGTCGAGTTTGAGCGCGCCGGCGGCGACGTTGTCGCGTAGGTGCGCCACCGACGAGGTGCCGGGAATGACCAGGATGTTCGGCGCGCGCCGCAGCAGCCAGGCCAGCGCGACCTGCATCGGCTGCGCGCCCATCGCCGCAGCCGCCCTGGTCAGTGCGTCCGACTGCAGCGGCGAGAAGCCGCCCAGCGGAAAGAACGGCACATACGCGACGCCCTGCGCCGCCAGCGCGTCGATCAGCGCGTCGTCGTCGCGATGGGCCAGGTTGTACTGGTTCTGCACGCAGACGATGGGCGCGATCGCCTGCGCCTCGGCCACCTGCCGCGCGGTGACGTTGCTCACGCCGATATGGCGGATCAGTCCCTCCTCCTTCAGGCGCAGCATCGCCGCGATCGCTTCGCCGATCGACGAGTCGTCCGGTCCCTGCAGGCCCGGCGCGCGGTAGTTGACCACGTCGAGCGCCTCCAGTCCAAGGTTGCGCAGGTTGTCGTGGACCGCCGCGCGCAGTTGCGCCGCCGACGCCGCCGGCAGCCACGACTGGTCGGCCCCGCGCACGAAGCCGATCTTGGTGACGATGGTCAGGCCGTCACGGTACGGGTGCAGCGCTTCGCGGATGATCTGGTTGGTCACGTGCGGCCCGTAAAAGTCCGAGGTATCGATGTGGTTGACGCCCAGCTCGATCGCCTCGCGCAGCACGGCCACGGCGGCGGCGCGGTCCTTCGGCGGCCCCCACACGTGCGGCCCGGCCAACTGCATGGCGCCGTAGCCGACGCGGTTGAAAACGATGCCGCTGCCGGCGGGGACGAACTGGTCGCTCGAGGGTGAATAAGTGCTCATGTGATCTCCTGATGGTGATGGCGGGAAAGTGTGAGCACATGGTAGCGAGACAAGCGCCGTGTGATAATGGGGGCAATGCCGCACGGGCTGTACGAAATTCCGCACAATCGAAAACATCCATGACCACAGACTCCCCTTCCATGGCCGACCTGGCCACGTTCGCGCTGGTGGCCCAGCACGGCGGCTTCCGGCAGGCGGCGCGGGCCGGCGGGCAGTCGGCGTCGGCGCTGAGCGAGGCGCTGCGGCGGCTGGAAAACCAGCTTGGTATCCGCCTGTTGCTGCGCACCACCCGCAGCGTCACGCCCACCGAGGCCGGGGCGCTGCTGCTGGCGCGCCTGCAACCGGCGTTGAGCCAGGTGGCCGGCGCGCTCGACGTCCTCAACGAGCTGCGCGACAGTCCGCGCGGCACCTTGCGGCTCAACGTGCCGGTCAGCGCGGCGCTCTTCTACCTGCAGCCGCTGGCCGACCGGTTCATGACCGCTTATCCGGACATCGTGCTCGACATCGTGATCGACAATAGCTTCGTCGACGTCGTCGCCAGCGGCTGCGACGCCGGCATCCGCTACGGCGAGCGGCTGGAACAGGACATGATCGCCCTGCCCATCGGCCCGCGCACGCAGCGCTTCGCGGTGGCGGCCGCGCCGTCCTACCTCGAGCGGCGCGGCGTGCCGGCGCATCCGCGCGACCTGCTGCAACATGCCTGCCTGCGCGGCAAGTTCCTCAGCGGTACGATCTATCCGTGGGAATTCGAACGCGGCGGCCAGACTTTGACCGTCGAACCGAGCGGGCCGCTGATCGTCACGCCGACCGGGTTCGACCTGGCGGTCAGCGCGGCGGTGGCCGGGCACGGCGTGATCTACCTGTTCGAGGAATGGCTGGAGCCCTACATCGCAACGGGCGCGTTGCGGCCGATATTGCAGGATTGGTGGGCGAGTTTTCCCGGGCCGTTCTTATACTACTCCGGACGGCGGCACCTGCCGGCGCCGCTGCGCGCGTTCGTCGATTTCATCCGGTCGTCCGATGGGCCGTCAACCGCATCAGTGGCAACTCACGCGGTGCCGTAAAGAGGGCGAGGTCAACGCGACCAACTCGTTTTTCAGGCTGCCATCACTGGGGTTGCCATAATCACTGCACATAATATTTTCTAAATGTGGCTCCGTCTGTCCCCATAACTGATGACATGCCGACAAGGCCAAACGTTGGCAAATGTGCCATCATGGTTTGCCCCGCGTCATGCGTAACTTACTTGCCGGCCTGTCTATACGCAGGCTTGCCTCTCTTGGCGACCTTGCGATTCCGTCTCGGGCCACGGCTCGAAAGTGCAGGCATCAAGTTACGCTGGGAGGTGGGAAATGTGCCGCGGATGGAATGGATCGATCCACGCAACGCCCTGCATCCGATTCGATCTGTTGCGGGATCCCAAGCGGCGCCAGCCTCGGCGCCGGGTATGCGAATCGATTATTTATCCATGCGGGCCCGGCTGGTTTGTGGCCGCTCAACCGGCGACGAGAGGGGGTGATCTCTGCGGCGAACGCGCAGAAGCGGCGTATCTAAAAAAGGAAAAGACCCGCGCCCGCGCGGGCGGCGGCCAGGCAAGGCTAGCCCTCGGTGGCCGCCATCGCACGCTGCCATGCCGGTCGCGCCTTGATGGATTCGACAAAAGCCTTCAGCTTGGGCCAGCGCTGCCCCTCGGGCTGCTGGGTGGCAATGATGACCGGGAAGCTCAGCATGATATCGGCGGCGGTCAAGCCATCGCCGATAAAGTAGCCCGACGGCTGCAGGATGCCCTCCAGATAATCGAAATAGCTGACGACCTCGCCGTCGATGCGCCCGTGCAGCGGCGCCCCGCCCTCACCCAGGCGCGAAACATAAATGCGCAAGAGCAGCGGCAGCATCGCCGAGCCTTCGGCGAAATGCATCAGTTGCAGGTGCTTCAACGCGGCCCGCGATCCCGGCTCCGGTTGCAAGCGCCCCTGCCCGTAGCGGTCGCACAGGTACTGAACGATCGCGCCCGACTCTTCGATCAATTCGCCGTCGTCCTCCAGCAGTGGCGACTTGCCCAGCGGGTGGATTTTCTTCAGCTCCGGCGGCGCGAAGTTGGTTTTCGCGTCGCGCTGGTAGCGGACGATTTCATACGCCAGTCCCAGCTCCTCGAGCAACCAGACGATCCGTTGCGAGCGGCTTTTGTTTAGATGGTGGACCCGGATAGTCATGTCTTTCCTTTTTAGCGTTGTGGGCTTAGAAACGATCCGATTTATAGCACACAGGGTGTTCGATATAATTAGCGTACGGTTTCGCCCCTGATGGGATCATCGTACTAGGGTCGCATCCAACCCGAAGCCGCAATTTTGACGAAAAAAAACCCGCCAACTGAGGGCGGGTGAAATCCAATCCTTGGAGGAGTTGGAGGAGACAGGCCCATTATGCTGCGCCGCGGCATTTATCGCAAATCATCATTTGTAATGAGATGTATCACTGGAGCGAATATCCCTGGTCGCCCGCTTTCAGTGCACTGCCACCGCCCCCGATGGCGGCGATTTCAACCGCTCTATCATCGCGTGAACGGCCTTCATTTGTGGACCATTCTTGAAGGCATAGCTAGGGCCCGTGTAGCCAACCCAGTCCCAGCAGCCTTTCGGGTTCAGCGGCTCCGATTTGTTCACCTGGGGATATAACACGATGATGCCGTTGTTGTCGGCCCAGTCGTTATAGCTGCTCTTGCCGTAGAAATCGTCTTGCACAGACTGCTCCGACTGTAGGCATCCGTGAAAAGCCACGTGCACTTTGCAACCAGTCCCCGTCGAGCAGCTAGCCGGGACATACACAAATGCGTCGTCTGCCATGCTGGTTGAGCCATCCGCAAACTCTCGCTGATTAAAGGTCAACAGCTGGCCGGTGCGCGCCTTGACCGGCGGATTGAGTTTCCCATAAATGTGTGTGAATATCGCCCCGGGTTGGTCGTACGCCTGTTTCATCACGGTACATTGGCTAATATAGGGCGTGTCATTGACAGCGCAGCTGTTCCCGAATGCTGGAGTCACCAACGCATGTCCGGAGGGGACTTTGTTTACATAGACCAGATTCGCACTCGCCACGCCAATGCCCTTAAGGAAAGCGACGGTCGAATTTACCGCTGGCTGATATACAACCTTGTCGTTGGTACCGCTGAAAACGTAGATACGGCGCTTTTTCAAATTCGCTATTGGGTCGATGTCGCCGAAAGTCGCGAAACTTCGCGTCGCCGCCACCATCCATGCTGTGAAGAGCGGCATGGTAAAAGGCATTCCCATGCAACTACCGATATTGGCCATATTGGTATATAGCTGGCCTGCCGCGCAGTAATACGGACCGCCAGCAACTATTCCGGCTCCTATCACCGACGCGGAATAGGCGACTTGATATTGCTCCGCCATAAACGCCCCTGACGACAGACCAGAGACCGATGTGCCGTCAGCACTCGCGCCCATTGCAAGTAGCGTGTTGCTTGCTTGCGCCCGCGCGGAAAGCGCGAAAATGAGGGCTACGACGACTAGAGATGAAAGTGGTTTCATTGCAACTCCTGCGACTTGGTTCATGGGAATGAAGGCCAGACTCGATGCCTTTCATTGTGGAATTGACGCACCGCACAATACGTGCAATTCCGATAGTCCCACGGTTAAGATGTCTAATGTTCGACCTTTCAAGGAAGTGGCAAAAATACAAATACCCCTCAGAACCAGCCATTGCTATTTGCAATTAATATGATTTATTCGCCGCCAAAGTTCAAAATACCACCCCAACAAACGATTTATATTGTTTATGCCATATCTGCGTAATTCTCGGAGCGCGCGCGCCGGAAATGCTCGAACCGCCCCCGAAAGCGGTAGAATGTCGGGTTAAGCGCCGTGGCCCTTAGGCC
>JBDSKP010000806.1:0-5380 GCA_039916925.1 Duganella sp. | reverse complement strand
GGACGAACTGCAAACGCAGCTCGCCAGCATCGCGCGCAAGCTGGACAAGGTGCCGTTCGACGAGATCGGCGTCAATCTGCGCGATACGCTCAAGAGCGCCAATGTGCTGATCAAGCAGCTCGACGCGCAGGTGGTGCCGGAGATGAAGGACACCCTGGGCGCGGCGCGCAAGACCTTCAGCACCGCCGACCAGATACTGCAAAAGGATTCGCCGATGCAGTCCGACCTGCGCGAGGCCCTGCAGCAGCTGACGCAGACGATGCAATCGCTGAACGCCTTGTCCGATTATCTGGAACGGCATCCGGAATCGCTGTTGCGCGGAAAAGGCAGCAAGCAGGATAAACTGGGAGAGAAGAAATGACGCAAACGATGAATCGGCGCACCGGCGCCGCGCTGGCGGTGGTGACGGCGGCAGTCGTCGCGCTGGCCGGCTGCGCCAGTACGCCGCCCGAGCATTTCTACAGCCTCGGTAACGGCATGGGCGTCGCGCAGAAAGCCGATACGCCGCCGGCCGGCTACTACATCGAAGTGCCGGCCGTGACGGTGCCGCAGCAGGTCGCGCGCAACCAGATGGTGGTTACCACCCGGGCGGGCAGCATTGATCTGCTGGAGTACGACCGCTGGGCGTCGCCACCGGCGTCGGAGATCGGCCAGGCGCTGTCGCTGGCGATTTCGGGCGAGCTGGGGACCATCGACGTGTTCCGCACGCCGTCGCCGGACGGGATGCCGGTCTACCGCATCAGCACCAATGTGCAGCGCTTCGAATCGGCGCCCGGAAAGTACGCGCTGATCGACGCGGTGTGGAGCGTGCGGCAGGTGGGCGGCACCAAGGTGCTGACCTGCCGCAGCGTCGCCAACGAGGAAGTCGGCGCCGGTAACGACGCGCTGGTGGCGGGCCATCGCCGCGCCGTCGTCCGCATCGGCGCCGAGATCTCCAAGGCGGTGCGCGCGCTGGCCGCCGGCGGCAACCCGGGTTGCTGAACGGGCTAGCGTCCCGCCCATACCGGCGGGATGCGACCCGCCCATGGCGCCGCTTGTTCCAACTGGCCGGCGAGGCGCAGCAGCAGGCCATCCTCCCCGAACCCGGCCGCGAACTGGACGCCGATCGGCAATCCATCCGCGCCCGATCCCAGCGGCACCGACATCGCCGGCACGCCCGCCACGTTGAACAGCGGCGTGTATGGCGAATGGCGGAACACATGCGCGGTCCATTCCAGGCCATCCATCCGCGCCGTTCCCTCCGTGTAGGCGCCGATGCGCTGGGCGGTTACCGGCAGCGCGGGCGTCAGCAGCACGTCGTACTTCTCGAAGAACGCGGCGACGGCGCGGCTGACGCGGTTGCGCACTTCGAGCGCGCCCGCGAACGCCGGCGCCAGCGCGCGACGGCCGTACTCGTAGCAGGCCAGCGTGGACGGTTCCAGCGTCGCCAAGCCGGCTTGGCGGCCGGTGGCCGACGCGAAGCCGTCTATCCAGCCGACCAGGTTTGCACACCAGACCTGCGCGTTGGCGTGCACGAATTCTTCCCACGATACGCCGATGTCGAGCAGCGCCTCGTCGACATCATGACCCAACCGGCGGCACAGCTCCGCCGCCGCCAGCGTCGCCGCCGCGACATCCGCGCCGGGCTGCCGGCCGTTCCACGCCGGCAGCATCACGCCGATGCGCAGCCTGCCCGGTGCGCGCGCGACCTCGGACAGGAAGGTGTGCGCCGCCGGCGCGGTGAAATAGGGCTCGCCCGCGTCCGGGCGGTTGACCGCGTCGAGCAGCGCGGCGCTGTCGCGCACCGTGCGGCTGACGCCGAGTTGAACGCCGAAGCCATTGAACACTTCGTCCATGCCAGGGCCGTTGGAGACGCGGCCACGCGTCGGTTTCAGGCCGAATAGTCCGGTCGACGCGGCCGGTACGCGGATCGATCCGGCCGCGTCGGTGGCATGCGCCATCGGTACGATGCCGGCGGCGACAGCCGCCGCGCTGCCACCGCTGGAGCCACCGGCGCTTTGCTCCAGATTCCACGGGTTGCGGGTCGGCCCGTTGAACCGCGATTCGGTGGTGGTGCTGAACGCCATTTCCGGCGACGCCGTCCTTCCCAACGTCACCAGGCCCGCGCGCTTGAAGTGCCGCATCAGGTTGGAGTCGGCGGCGGCGACATGGTCCGCCGCGATATGGCTGCCTAGTTCCACCCGTTTGCCGGCCATCGTTATGGCGACGTCCTTGATAAGGAAGGGAACGCCCGAGAAGGCGCCGCGGGCGCCGTCCGCGTCGGGCGTTTCGCCGGACCAGTGTTCGACCACGGCGTTGATGCGCGGATTGACCGCGTCGATCGCCTGAATCGCGGCCGTTTGCAGCTCACCGCTGCTCACGTCACCCTTTGCCACCAATGCCGCCAGGCCCAGGGCGTCGTAGCGAACGTATTCCGAAAGTTTCATATCGATCTCCCAAACATTAGAATGATACCGGTCGGTATCATAAGTTTGTGGGATAATGATACCGAACGGTATCTTTGTCAAGGAAATTCCCGGAGTCGTCATGAACGTAGAAAAACAGTCCATCCGCGATCGGTTGTTCGACGCCGCGTCGCAGTTGTTTTATGCCGAGGGCATACGCGGCGTCGGCGTGGAGGCGATCTCCAAGGCGGCACGGACCACCAAAATGGGGCTGTACCGCCATTTCGAGTCGAAGGACGTGCTGATCACCGAATGGGTGCGGCAGCTGGTGGCGCAGTACGCGGCGGTGATGGACGCTCTCGAGGAGCGTTGCCCGGACGACGCGCGCGGCCAGTTGATGGGTTTTGCGGAGTTCATCGCCGACGATGTGGTGCGCGCCTCTTACCGTGGCTGCCCGTTCATCAACACCATCGCCGAGCTGCCCGACGCCGGCCATCCGGCGCGCCAACTGATCGAGGCGCACAAGGCGCGTCAACTGCGCCGCATCGGCGCGTTGTGCGCAAAGGCGGGCGTGGCGGAACCCAGGCAGGCGGCCATCCATTTGACCTTGCTGCTCGAGGGCGCGCAGACGGCAGCGCAAAACGGTTCGGTGCCGCGCCTGCGCGAAAATCTGCTCAAGCTGGCCGAGACGGTACTGAATGTGGTCTAGCGCCGTGAAATCACATTATTCATTTGATGATTTTTAGCCCGGCCGTTAAGCTGGGTGCCTGTTTCGATCGGGATAAAAAAATATGGGACAAATCTACCTGGTGCGCAGCGGCCAAGCATCCTTCGGCAGCGCCAATTACGATCAGCTGTCGGAGCTGGGCCATCAGCAGGCGCGCCTGCTGGGGCGATGGTTCGCCAAAGGCGGGCAGCCGTTCCATCGGATGATCACCGGCGGCATGGCGCGGCACCACCAAACGGCCGACGCCTGTCTGGCGCAGCTCGCGGTGGCGCAGGTTGAAGGGGCGCAGTGTCTTACCGACGAGGGTTTCGCGGAGTTCGATCATCATGAGGTGATGCTGCGGCGTTGTCCGGAGTTTGCCGATCCCGGTACTTTTCAGAGGCTGCTGGCGCGGTCCGCCGATCCTCAGCGCGCGGCGGAGCAGTTGTTCCAGGCCGCGATGCAGCGCTGGATGACCGGCTGGCATGACGACGAATACGCCGAAGCCTGGCCTGATTTTCGCCGCCGCGTGGTGTCCGCGCTGGAGCGGCTCGATCAGCCGGACAGCAAGCGGACCACCATCGTTTTCACGTCCAGCGGCGTGATCGCGACGTTGATGCAGCACGTGCTGGGGTTCCAGGATTTTCAGGTGATGGAGATGACGTGGAAGCTGGCCAATTGCGCCGTTACCCGTTTGCTGCACCGGCCGGGGGAGTTTGGGCTCGGTTATCTGAACAATTATTCGCACCTTGAACAGCCAGGCCAGCCCGGGGCGGTGACGTATCGCTGAACCACGTAGGGCGGATTAGCGCAGCGTAATCCGCCAAGCGCCGTCGGCGGCTCATGGCGGATTACGGCGTTCCGCCTAATCCGCCCTACGTGGAACCCGTGTTGATCCGTCGTCCCGATCCGGCGGATCGATCATACCGATCCGGTCGCTGTTGACTGTATGAGCATACAGTATAATTAAGTCATGCTTACTCCCCCGGCTCCAACTTCACAGCAGGGATTCATCCTGACCCGCCATTGGCGCGACGCCGCCAGCGGGACGGAGATCGAATTCTGGCTGGCGACCGACGACGGCCCCAGGAAAATCCGCCTGACGGCGCAGACTTCCGTGGCCTTCGCGGAGGCGCGCGAACGCGCGGCCATCGAGGCGCTGCTGGACCGGTCTACCGGCGTCGAGCTGCGCGAACTACAGCTCAAGACGTTCGACCAGGAGCCGGTGATCGGCGTCTATTCGTCCCGCTACAAACAGTTGACGGCGCTGGAGCGCACGCTGCGCGACCACGGCATCAAGATGTACGAGGCCGATATCCGTCCACCGGAGCGCTATCTGATGGAGCGCTTCATCACCGCCGGCGTGCAGGTCGAGGGCGGCCGAGTCGACGGCGCGACCATCCAAGACTGCAAACTCAAGCCGGCCCCCGACTACCGCCCCAAGCTCAAGATGGTGTCGCTCGATATCGAGACGAGCGCCTTTGAAGACCTGTATTCGATCGCGCTTGAAGGCTGTGGCCAACGCCAGGTGTACATGCTCGGCGCCGCTCCGGCGGCGGCGTCGCCGGAGATCGACTTCGACCTGGAATACTGCGCCACCCCGCGCCAGTTGATCGAAAGGCTCAACGCCTGGATGGCGCGCCACGATCCGGACGTGCTGGTGGGCTGGAACGTGGTGCAGTTCGACCTGCGCGTGCTGCAGAAAAACGCCGACAAGCACAAGATCGCGCTGACCCTGGGCCGCGAGGGCAAGACCATCGAATGGCGCGAGCATCCCGGCAAGCAGGGATACATGTTCGCGCCGGTGGTCGGCCGCGTCGTCCTCGACGGCATCGACGCGCTCAAGTCGGCGTCGTGGACGTTCCCGTCGTTCAGCCTGGAGAACGTCTCGCAGGCGATGCTGGGCGAGGGCAAGGACATCGGCGACGTCTACGACAAGATGGCGGAGATCGAACGCCGCTTCCAGGAGGACAAGCCGGCGCTGGCCCACTACAACCTGAAGGACTGCGAACTGGTCACCCGCATCTTCGACAAGGCCAATCTGCTGGCCTTCATGATCGAGCGCGCGACCGTGACTGGTTTGCAGGCCGACCATTTGGGCGGCTCGATCGCCGCCTTCGGCCATCACTACCTGCCGCGCATGCACCGCGAGGGCTATGTGGCGCCGAACGTGGGCGACATCTCCGGCGGCGCTTCGCCGGGCGGCTTCGTCATGGATTCCAAGCCGGGCCTGTACGACTCGGTGGTGGTGCTCGATTATAAAAGCCTTTATCCGTCGATCATCCGCACC
>JBDSKP010000805.1:0-9285 GCA_039916925.1 Duganella sp. | reverse complement strand
AAGCCATCGGCGTGATGCCTGCCGCCTGCGCCTCTTCGAAGCGTGTGACGTACTCGTCGCGGTAGCCGGCCAGCATCTGGTGCTTCTGGGTGGCGTCGTCGACCGCCTTGAGCGCGGCGCCAAGCCGTTTGGCGGCGTCGTCGGTTTCGCGGCGGGCCAGGTCGATCAGGGTTTCAAGTTGCGCTTTAGATGCCATAGTGAATCAATTATAGGGGGCGGGGGGCGCCGTCCATCACTCGAACAGAGAGGTAAGTTGGCCCAAACTCTCGTCCATGGTGACCCGTTCGGTGATTTGTTGCTGCAGAAAATTTTCTATCCGATCGTGCAAAACGATAGCCTGGTCCAATACCGGGTCGGTGCCGGGGGCGTAGGCGCCCACGCTGATCAGGTCGCGGCTGCGCTCGTAGCGCGAAAACAGCTGTTTGAGGTGGCGCGCGCGCTGCTGGTGCTCGGGCGAGGTGATCGAATGCATGGCGCGGCTGATCGACTGCTCGACGTCGATGGCCGGGTAGTGGCCGGACTCGGCCAGCCGGCGGTTGAGCACGATGTGGCCGTCGAGGATGGCGCGCGCCGAGTCGGCGATCGGGTCCTGCTGGTCGTCGCCCTCGGTCAGCACGGTGTAGAAGGCGGTGATCGAGCCGCCGCCGACCTCGCCGTTGCCGGCCCGTTCGACCAGCACCGGCAGCTTGGCGAACACCGATGGCGGATAGCCCTTGGTGGCCGGCGGCTCGCCGATGGCCAGCGCGATCTCGCGTTGCGCCATGGCGTAGCGGGTCAGCGAGTCCATGATCAGCAGCACGTTCTGGCCCTTGTCGCGGAAGTGCTCGGCGATGGCGGTGGCGTAGGCCGCGCCCTGCAGGCGCATCAGCGGCGGCGCGTCGGCCGGCGCCGCCACGACCACCGAGCGCGCCAAACCCTCCTCGCCGAGGATCTGCTCGATGAATTCCTTCACTTCGCGGCCCCGTTCGCCGATCAGGCCGACGACGATGATGTCGGCCTCGGTGTAGCGCGCCATCATGCCCAGCAACACCGACTTGCCGACGCCGGAGCCGGCGAACAGGCCCATGCGCTGGCCGCGGCCGACCGTCAGCATGGCGTTGATCGAGCGCACGCCGACGTCGAGCGTGTCGACGATGGGCGCGCGCCCGAGCGGATTGGCGGGGCGGGTGTTGATCGGCGCGCTGTCGGAGGCGTTGAGCGGGCCGAGGTTGTCGAGCGGGCGGCCGGCGCCGTCGAGCACGCGTCCGAGCAGCTCCGGGCCGACCGGCAGGTGGCGCGCGCGGTCGCTGGGGCGGCGGCGCGGATGGGCGACCGTGCCCGGCTTGGGGATCGACGGCTCGACCGGGAACACGCGGGTGCCCGGCACCACGCCCTCGACGTCGCTTTGCGGCATCAGGAACAGGCGGTCGCCCTCGAAGCCGACCACCTCGGCCTCGATCTTGCCGCCGCTGGGCAGCGGCACGGTGCAGGCGGCGCCGACGGCCAGGCGCAGGCCGACCGCCTCCATGACGAGGCCGGCGACGCGGGTGACGCGGCCGGAGATCTGCATCGGCTCGACGAAGCCGACCAGCGCGCCGCAATCGCCCAGATAGGCCTTCCAGCGGCCGGCGTGCGGGTTGTTTTGGGGGGGGGCGGCGCTCATGTCAATCCAGCCAATCGACTTCCTTGCCCAGCGCGTGGCTCAGGCGTTGCCAGCGCGCGGCGGCGGTGGCGTCGATCTGGTTGCTGGCGGTGTCGACCTTGCAGCCGCCGCGGCCGATGTGCGCGTCCTCGACCACGCGCCAGCCGGTCTTGTCGAGTTCGTCGCCGATGGCGGCGCGCACGATGACGGCGTCGTCCGGATGCAGTTGCAGCTGCGCCGGCTGTTGCAGCACCGGCAGGTAATCGATGGCGCCGCGCACGATCGGCAGGATCAGTTCCGGCTTGACCTGCAGCGCGTTTTTCAGCATGCCCTTGGCCAGCTGCAGCGCCAGGTCCAGCACCTCGTTGGCGATCAACTGGTCGGCGTCGCGCAGCGCGTCGCCGAAGCTGCCGGCCAGCGCGCGCATGTGTCGCAATTCCTCCTTCGTGGCGAGCTCGCCGGCGGCCAGCGCGTCGGCGTGGCCGGCCGCGCGGCCCTCCTCGTAGCCGGACTGGCGCGCCTCCTCGCGGATCTGTTCGAGTTCCTCGACGGTCGGATAGTCGAGCGGCGGCGGCAGCGGCGGGCCGATCTCGACCAGTTCCTGCTGCTCGAGCAGCGCCTCGTGCACGCGCTGCTCGGCCTCGGCGCGCGCGGCCTCGGCGTCGCGCTCGCGCTGCTCGGCGTCGCGCAGCGCCAGCGCGCTGGGGCGCTCGTCGCCGAACGAGCGCATTTCCCAGCGCTGGAACGCGGTTTGCTGCTCTTTTGGCAAATTAGACAAACGAATCCTCGCCTTTGCCGCCCAACACGATCTGGCCCTCGTCGGCCAGGCGGCGCACGATTTGCAGGATCTGCTTCTGCTGGGTCTCGACCTCGGACAGGCGCACCGGCCCCTTCGATTCGAGATCCTCGCGCATCATCTCGCTGGCGCGCGCCGACATGTTCTTGAAGATCTTGTCGCGCAACTCCTGCGACGCGCCCTTGAGCGCGATGATCAGCATTTCGGACTGCACCTCGCGCAGCAGCAGCTGGATGCCGCGGTCGTCGATATCGATCAGGTTGTCGAACACGAACATCTCGTCCATGATCTTTTGCGCCATGTCGTTGTCGTAGTTCTTGATGTTGTCCATCACCGAACCTTCCTGCTCGCCGCTCATGAAGTTGAGGATCTCGGCGGCCGTGCGCACGCCGCCCAGCGACGATTTCTTGATGTTCTCGTTGCCCGACAACAGCTTGGTCAGCACGTCGTTCAACTCGCGCAGCGCGGCCGGCTGCACGCCGTCGAGCGTGGCGATGCGCAGCACGGCGTCGTTGCGCAGGCGGTCGGTGAAATGGCTCAAAATTTCGCAAGCCTGGTCGCGTTCGAGGTGGACCAGGATGGTGGCGATGATCTGCGGGTGCTCGTTGCGGATCAACTCGGCCACCGACTGCGAATCCATCCACTTGAGCGACTCGATGCCGGAGGCGTCCTTGCCGCCCAGGATGCGCGACAGCAGCACCGAGGCCTTGTCGTCGCCCAGCGCCTTGGTCAGCACCTGGCGGATGTACTCGTCGGAGTCGAGGCCCACGGTCGAGGCCGCGGCGACCATCTCGCGGAAGTTGTCGAGCGTGCCGACGACCTCCTCGTGTGGCACGTTCTTCATCGTCGCCATGGCCGCGCCGAGCTTGAGCACCTCGCGCGGTCCGAGGTATTTCATCACTTCGGCCGCTTCGCTCTCGCCCATCGCCAGCATCAGGATGGCGGCCTTTTGGAGTCCGGTATTCTCAGTCATTTGCGCCTATCCATTCCTTGATGACGTTGGCAACGATGCGTGGGTCTTCGACGGCCAGTTTCTTGGCCATCGCCAGGTTTTCGCGGTAAGTCTTGACGGTGTTCTCTTCCATCTTGCGCAGCTCTTCCTCGGCGATGAGGGCCTCGTCGGGGCCTTCCTCGACCACTTCCTCGGGCTCTTCCGGCTCCGGCTCCGGCGCGTTGATCTCGTCGATCTTCTTGAACACGGGGCGCATCATCGGACGCACGATGCGCAGCACGATGTACAGCAGGATCAGCGCGGTGATCAGGAACTTGGCCAGGTCCTTGGCCATCGGCAGGTTGGCCGGATCGCGCCACCAGTCGAGGGCCGGCTCGAACGGCCGGTCGACGCCGTCGAACGGCGAATTGGCCACGCTGACGGCGTCGCCGCGGTCCTGGTTGTAGCCCATCGCCTGCTTGACCAGGTCGTTGATCTTGGCCATCTCCTCGGCAGTATAGGCCTTAATGGTGACTTTGCCGTTCTTGTCGACGATGCGTTTGTAATTGACCACAACGGCGACCGTCATGCGGCGCAGGCCGCCCATGCCGCGCGTCTCGTAGCGCATGGTCTTGTCGACTTCATAATTGGTGGTCGATTCCTTGTGTTTCGGCCCGGTCGCGGTGGCGTTGACGCCGCCCGGCGGCGTGCCCGGCGCCGGCGCGTTGGCGCCGTTGGCGACGGCCTGGTCGAGCGGCGCGGTGGCCGTGCCCGGCGGCTGGTTCGACAGCGCGCCGGGGATGCCGCCCGGATTGACGTTGGCGTCGCCGCTGGACTCGCTGCTTTGCTGGCTGCGGATGGCCGACGCCGCCGGCGGCGAGTTCGGCTTGTAGGTCTCGGCGGCCTGCTCGATCTTCGAGAAATCGACGTCGGCGGTGGCCTCGGCGCGCACGTTGCCCTCGCCGACGATGGGGATGATGATCGATTCGACCTGCTTGATGACCTGCAGCTGCATGTCCTTGACATACTTGAGCTGGGTTTCATCCATGTTCTTGGCGTTCAGGCCGCCGTTGCCGTTCTTGTTCTGGTCCGAGATCAGGTTGCCGGCCTGGTCGACGACGGTGACGTTGGCCGGCATCAGCTCGGGCACGCTGGAGGCGACCAGGTGCACGATGGCGGCGGTCTGGGCCGGGTCGAGCATGCGGTTCGGATGCAGCGTCAGCAGCACCGACGCGGTGGGTTTCTGCTGGTCGCGCACGAACACGGACGGTTTCGGCAGCGCCAGGTGGACGCGGGCGTTCTCGACGGCGGCCAGCGACTGGATCGAGCGCGCCAGCTCGCCCTCGAGCGCGCGCTGGTAGTTGACCTGCTCGAGAAACTGCGACACGCCCAGCTTCTGGTTCTCCATCAGCTCGAAGCCGACGTTGCCGCCCTTGGGCAAGCCCTGCGCGGCCAGTTTCAGGCGGGCGTCGTGGACCTGGTCGGTCGGCACCAGGATGGCGGTACCGTTGTCGGAGAACTTGTGCTTGATATTCAGTTTGTCCAGCTCGGCCGTGATGGCGCCGCCGTCGCGATCGGTGAAGTTGGAGAACAGCACGCCGTAATCGGGCGGTTTATTCCACAGGTACAACCCGACGATGATCGCCACGACCGCGGCGGCCGCGGCCGCGCGCAGGAAATTGCGGCCCATCGGGGTACGGATGAAGGGCAGCCTTTCCGCACCGTCGTCGCCTGGTGCGGGCGGGGCTGCTGTGTCGTTGTCGATTGCTTCGGCTGCGGCCATGATGGTTGGGTTCCGGGTGACTGGGTCTGAAAAGGGGAGTGCGGAACAGATTATTGCTTGTTGTGCGGAAATTTAATGCCCGGAATAGAGCGCCCTTTACCGTCTTGCTCGTGCCTGTGGTATTGCGTCCGGCTTGGTATTCTGGCAGGACTGACAGAGCCGTCCGTATTGTAACGCCGGGCTCGCATATGTCGCGGAATTTGTTTCGCGTCAGCAACAAATAGGGGAATAAGGGATGAGAACAGGTGGCATCGACAGCAGCCAGATCCAAGCCATGATCGCCCAGTTGAAGGCGCACGCGACGCGTCCGAGCCTGACGCCGCCGGTGATCCAGACGGAAGCGCCGGTGGTGCCGAAGGCGCAGTTTTCGGACGCCTTGCAAAAATCGCTGGAGGCGGTCAACGCCAGCCAGGTCAAAGCGGCGGACATGGGCACCAAGTTCGCGCTCGGCGACGACAGCGTCAGCCTGTCGGACACGATGATCGCGATGCAAAAGGCCAGCATCAACTTCCAGGCCGCGATCCAGGTGCGCAACAAGCTGGTGTCGTCGTACCACGAGATCATGAACATGCAGGTCTAACCCCAAACCCCTGGGGTCAAGTCTAACAATGCTACACGGGCTTAGCCTTAACCTGGGGGTCAAGTCTAACATTCATACACGAGCACAGCCGTAGTGGCGATATGCGTCCCTGGCGGCGCTTGGCGGATTACGCCGCGCTAATCCGCCCTACGTGGTTCCGTGGTTCCTTGGTTCCGTGGTTGTTGTTGCTTTGTGGTGGTTTTGTTATTTTTGTTCGCGTGCGCGCTGGTTCGAGGCGTAGATGTTGTCGCGCTCGATGGTTTGGCCTTCCCGCACGGCTTTCACCCAGTTCGCCGTGTTCGTCACCGCCGCGAAATTCGAATGGAACACCGTGCTGTAGACCCGGTGTATCTCCTCCGCACTGGCCTTGCCCGCCGCGTTTTGATAGGGCAACGAGCCGGTCGCATCGGCCAAAAACTCCACCTTCAGACCGTCGTGCGCGGCGTGGTAGATCGTTGCCGCGTCGCAGTTGTGCGTCATGTAGCCGGCGATCGTCAGCGTGTCGATCGCGTTGGCCTTGAGCCATTGCGCCAGGTCGGTGCCGGCAAACGCGCTCGCGGCTTGCTTGTGGATATGGTGGTCGGCGCGGCGGACGGCCACTTCCGGATGCAACTGCCATGCGGGCGAGCCGACGGCGAACAGCGGCGAGTCGGCCGGCGCGTCGTGCTGGACGACGATCACCGGGATGCCGGCCGCGCTGGCGCCGTCCATCGCCTGCGTGATATTCGGCAGCGAGGCCGACACCGGCGGGTATTCGATCGGCAGCTTGCCGGTGAAGTATTCGTTTTGCACGTCGATGACGAGCAGCGCGCGGCGTGGGGATGCGGACATGGTGAACTCCTGGGTTGGTGGATGACGAGGTCCATTGTCGGCCCGCACGCCATCCCCGGCCAGTGGCCCGAAGGCATCGTTGCGATATAATCGGGCCATGAACGCCGCCGCCAACCTCACCAACATCGCCGTGATCGCCTTTGACGGCATCACGCCTTTCCACCTGTCCGTGCCTTGCCTGGTGTTCGACGCCGGCCGCGAAGGCGGGGAGGGCTTCGCGGTGCGCGTCTGCGCGGCCGACGGCACGCCGCTGCGCACCTCCGCCGGGTTCGCCATCGCCACCGGCTTCGACCTGCGCGCGCTGGACGACGCCGACATCGTCATCATGCCCTCGTGGCACAACGATTGCCGTCCGGCGCCGCCCGCGCTGCTGCGGGCCCTGCGCGCCGCCCATGCGCGCGGCGCGCGCGTGGTGGGCTTGTGCCTGGGCGCGTTCCCGCTGGCCGAGGCCGGCTTGCTGGACGGCCTCACCGCGACCACCCACTGGCAGTTCGCCGCCGCGCTGGCCGCGCGCTATCCCAGGGTCGATGTCGATCGCGATGTGTTGTATGTCGACGCCGGCCGGGTGCTGACGTCGGCCGGCGTGGCCGCCGGTCTCGATTGCTGCCTGCACCTGCTGCGCGGGCTGTGCGGCGCCGACGCCGCCAACCGGGTCGCGCGGCAATTGGTGATCGCGCCGCACCGCCAGGGCGGGCAGGCGCAGTTCATCGAGCGGCCGTTGCCCGTGTCCGGCAGCGACGGGCGTTTGGCCGAGGTGCTGGAATGGGCCACGCAACGTCTGGAGCAGGCCCACAGCATCGACGCGCTGGCGCAGCGGGCGGCCATGAGCCGGCGCAATTTCACGCGCCATTTCCGCCAGGCGACGGGCAGCTCGTTCAAGCAGTGGTTGCTGGCGCGGCGGCTGGCGCACGCGCAGTGGATGCTCGAAAGCGGCGACGCCTCGATCGAGGTGGTGGCGCAGCGGGCGGGATTCGGCTCGGCGTTGTCGTTGCGGCAGCATTTCCGCACCGTGTTGCAGACGTCGCCGTCGGCGTACCGCGCGTCGTACCGCCGCTGATCAGGCCAGGCCGGCGATGCGGGCGTTGCGTTCGCGCTCGAGCTTGGTGATGTAGCGTTGGACGTTGGCAAGGTTGCCACGCGAAATGTCGACGAATTCGCAGCCGAGGCGGCGGTTGGTCTTGTTGTTGAGCAGGGTCAGATCGAGCGAGTTGCGCACTTGCAGCGCCGTCGTCACCTGGCCGATCTCCGGCAGGTCGATGCGGCAGTTCGGGTATTCCTTGCCGATGGCGTCGCCCAGCAGCATCTTGTTGTCCAAGATGGCGATGCCGCCGCAGCTGATGTCGGCCAGCGGGAAGGTGGTCACGCCGCCCAGCTCCTCGGGCAGCGCGATCACCACCCGCACCGGATTGGTCACCGGCGTGGAGATGCGGTAGAACTCGCGCCGCTGCAGGCGGATCAGGGTCGGCGGCACCGTCATCCTGAAGGCCGGCGCGCCCTCGAAAACGGTCGGTTCGACGCGCTCGGCGGCGAACAGGATGCGCACCTTGTCGAGCGTGGTCTCGAACGACAGCCGGTGCGAGGCCAGGATGCGCTTGTTTTGTTCCGGATCGATCGAGCTGTCGAGCACGACCGTGTCGAGCTGGTCGTCGACGTCGAGGATGGAGGTGACGCAGACGTCCGCCTCCCCCTGGATCAGCATGCGGATCAGCTGGTTCTTATCACCGATGCCGCGCAGCAGGGCGACGATCTCCTTGCGCGACTCGATTTCATAGTCATGCCAGTTTTCCAATTCGACATCCTGAAAGTGTGGATACATCTGGGCGGCGTCAAATCTCGGTGAGTGGGAGGCTGGTGTCCGGGGCCTCGGGAAGCGGCAAACCGGACTTTTGCGCTGATTCAATATGATATAGCCACGCCAATAGTTCCGCAATCGTACGATAGAGCGTGGGCGGAATTTGTTGATCTAAATCCACATCCATGAGCAAAGAAACAAGTTCCCGCGACTCGTGGATGAACACGCCGGCCTCCTTGGCGACGCCGATGATCTGCTCGGCCACCAGCCCCCGGCCCTTGGCCACGACCTTCGGCGCCGGCGCCCCGTCCTGGTAGGCCAGCGCCACCGCCTGCTGCAGCGGCCGGCGTGGTGTGTCATCCGCCATCGCCGCCTCCGGTGTTGTCGCGCGTGATCAACAACGACGACAGCGGCGCCCCGGCCGCCTCCATCGCCCGCTCCAGTCCGCCGGCATGGGCGCGCAAGGTGTCGGCGGCGCCGTCGCTGCCGGCCTGCACCTGGATGTGGACCTGGCCGCCGACCAAGGTCACCGACGCCGACACCTCGCCCAGCAGCGGGAAGCGGAAGCGCACGCCGCTGCGCCAGATCTGTTCCGGGGTGTCGTCCCCGGCGCCGCCGCCGTCCTGCTGGCGGCCTTCGCGCTGCTCGCGGCGCAGCTCCCACTGCATCGCCTGGCCCGGCCAAGCCTCGCCTTGCCACTGGACGCGGCCCTGCTCGTGGGTGTGCAGTTGCTGGTTGATCATCTGGGCGGCCGTCAGATCGGGGCCGCCGGCGGCCGCGCGCGCGGCGTTCTCGCCGGCCTGCGCCAACCGCTGCATCTGCGGCTCGCGCATCAGCTCGGGCAGCGTGCGCTCGCCCTTGACCCATTCGGTGACGTGGGATTCATAAAACAGGCCGCTCTTGGAGATGGTGTCCTGCAGCTTTTGCGCCAGCTCGTCGGTGGCCGGCAGG
>JBDSKP010000804.1:0-2199 GCA_039916925.1 Duganella sp. | reverse complement strand
AGGGCGCCGCCCTGCGCGCGCGCAAAAAGCTCAACAAGCTCAAAAAGACGCCGGCCATCACCAAGGACGGCACCCAGATCACGCTGCTGGCCAACATCGAGCTGCCCGACGACTGCCCGGCCGCGATGGAGGCGGGCGCCAACGGCGTGGGCCTGTTCCGCTCCGAGTTCCTGTTCATGGGCCTTAACAGCCGGATTCCGTCCGAAGACGAGCAGTTCGAACAATACAAGCGCGCGGTGATGGCGATGAAGGGCCGGCCGGTGACGATCCGCACGCTCGATATCGGCGCCGACAAGCCGCTCGACCAGACCGAGCACACGGCGCTGAATCCGGCGCTGGGCTTGCGGGCGATCCGCTACTGCCTGGCCGAGCCGCAGATTTTCCTGACCCAGCTGCGCGCCATCCTGCGGGCGTCGGCGTTCGGCAAGGTGAAGATCCTGATCCCGATGCTGGCGCACGCGTTCGAGATCGACCAGTCGCTGGCGATGATCGCCCAGGCCAAGGCCGAGCTGCGCGAGGCGAAGGTCAAGTTCGACGACACGGTGCCGGTGGGCGCGATGATCGAAATCCCGGCGGCGGCGCTGTCGCTGCCGATGTTCGTCAAGCGCATGGACTTCCTGTCGATCGGCACCAACGACCTGATTCAGTACACGCTGGCGATCGACCGGGTTGATTATGAGGTCGCGCACCTTTACAATCCGCTGCACCCGGCCGTGCTGCAATTGATCTCGATGACGATCGCTGCCGGCCACAAGGCCGGGATCGACGTCGCCGTGTGCGGCGAAATGGCGGGCGACATCAAACTGACACGCCTGCTGCTGGGCATGGGATTGCGCGAATTCTCGATGCACCCGGCGCAGCTGCTGTCGGTCAAGCAGGAAATCCTGAACAGCGACCTTGCGCGTATCACGCCGCAAACCCGCAAGATCATGCGCTCGATGGAACCAGGGGCGATTGCAGACGCGGTCGAACAATTGCAACTGATGTAGTAAGTGGCGGAACCCATCCTCGCGGTTCCGCCTTGATAGATGGCCCGCGGGGCCGCCCCAATAAAAACTAAACCACACATGTCATCCCTGGGATACGTCAAACCGCAAACCATGCATTTCTCGCAGCCGTTGTTGCTGCAAAGCGGCGCCTCGCTGCAAGACTACATGCTGATGTACGAAACCTACGGCACCCTCAACGCCGACAAATCGAACGCGGTGCTGGTGTGCCACGCGCTCAACGCTTCGCACCACGTGGCCGGCGAATACGAGGGCGTGCCGAAAAGCCTGGGCTGGTGGGACAACATGGTCGGTCCCGGCAAATCGCTCGACACCGACAAGTTCTTCGTCATCGGCATCAACAACCTCGGCTCGTGCTTCGGCTCGACGGGACCGATGCACAACAATCCCGCCACCGGCAAGCCATACGGCGCCGCCTTCCCGGTCGTCACGGTGGAGGACTGGGTGGCCGCGCAGGCGCGCCTGGCCGACGCGCTGGGCATCACCCGGTTCGCCGCCGTCATGGGCGGCTCGCTGGGCGGCATGCAGGCGCTGGCCTGGTCCATCATGTACCCGGAGCGGCTGCGCCACTGCGTGGTGATCGCCTCGACGGCCAAGCTGTCGGCGCAGAACATCGCCTTCAACGACGTCGCCCGCCAGGCCATCCTGTCCGATCCGGACTACCGTGGCGGCGATTTCTACGAGTACGGCGTGGTGCCCAAGAACGGCCTGCGCGTCGCGCGCATGGTCGGCCACATCACCTACCTGTCCGACGACGACATGGCCGAAAAATTCGGCCGCAAGCTGCGCGCGGCGGTCGACGGCATCACCGCCGCGCCGGGCGACAGTCCGGCCAACTACAAATTCGGTTTCGGCATCGACTTCGAGATCGAATCGTATCTGCGCTACCAGGGCGACAAGTTCAGCGAATACTTCGACGCCAACACCTATCTGCTGATCACCAAGGCGCTCGACTACTTCGACCCTGCGCGCCACCACGGTGGCGACCTGTCCAAGACCTTGGCCGGCACGACGGCCAAGTTCTTCGTGGCCTCGTTCAGCACCGACTGGCGCTTCTCGCCCGAGCGCAGCCAGGAGATCGTGCAGGCGCTGGTGAGCAACCGCCGCCAGGTGACCTACGCCGAAATCGACGCACCCCACGGCCACGACGCCTTCCTGCTGGAGGACCCGCGCTACCTGAACCTGGTGCGCG
>JBDSKP010000803.1:0-4658 GCA_039916925.1 Duganella sp. | reverse complement strand
AAGAATCCCGCCACATGCGCCGTCCCCGGCCTGCCCGGCACGGCCGTCACCCGCAGCCAGGTCTGGTCCTGGCTCCTGCCTTTGCCCTTGCGCAGATGCAGCGCGTCCCAGGTTTGCATCGGATAGTAGCGCGGACCGTCGTCGCGCGCCGCCGCCGACGACGGCGCCGGCAGCGGCGGCACCGTCGCGCTGTCGGACGGCTCCACCAGGATCACCGGCAACCGGCGCAGCGCGGCCAGCGGCGCCAGGCCGTCATAGCGCCCGACGTTGGCCGGCGTGACCAGCACCAGATCGGCCGCCGGCCAGTCGCGCACCGACTCGGCGCTGTAGGCGTCGGCGTCGGCGCCGACCGCGAGCACGCGCAACCCCCGGAAGCGGATCAGCGCCAGGCCCTTGCCGGCCAGTCGCACGCTGCCGCGCGCCGGCCCGCCGACGTCGGCGGCCGCGTCGATCACATAGCGCGGGCCCATTTGCGCCAGCCCCGCTTCGCACACCAGCGCCAGCAGCAAAGCGACCGCCACCGCACCCAATCCAACCCCGTTCCGCATCGCTGCTCCTGCTACATGGCGAGGATTCCAGTAGACCATCGTGGGGTTTTATTTCCTTGCACCAACTCAAACCGCCCTCGTGAAGGCCCCGCCGGCGCTCAAAAATCGGGCACGAATGATACAATCGCGCCCTCGACAGCACGCCGGAGCGCTCACAAGGCGTGGCGCGCCATTTCACATTGTTTCTCTGAGATCCAGACTGCCATGCACCCAGATATGCCGACGCCTTACGAAAAAGGCAATCAAAATCAAACCACCCTGTGGACCGAATGCATCGCGTTCTACGCGGAATTGGCGCAGCGCTTCCCGCAGGTGCTGCGTTTTGAACAGATCGGCGTGTCCGACGGCGGCATTCCCGTGCACGCGGGCATCGTCAGCCCGGACGGCGTATTCGACCGCTCGCAGATCAAGGCCGAGGGCCGCACCGTCTTCTTCAACAACAACGGCATCCACCCCGGCGAACCCGAGGGCGTGGACGCCTGCATGGCCATCGTGCGCGACCTGTGCTACGAACCGGCCCGGCTGGCGGCGCTGGGCGACACGGTGCTGCTGTTCGTGCCGCTCTACAACGTCGACGGCGCGCTCAACCGCGCCAACACGTCGCGCGTCAACCAGGACGGCCCCGAGCAGTTCGGCTTCCGCGGCAACAGCCGCCACCTGGACCTGAACCGCGACTTCATCAAGTGCGACACGCTCAACGCCCGGCTGTTCAACCAGCTGCTGACCAGCTGGGACCCGGACGTCATGGTCGACACCCACACGTCGAACGGCGCCGACTATCCGTACACGATGACCCTGATCCACACGCAGGCGGACAAGCTCGGCTACGGCCTCGGCCCCTTCCTGCGCGAGACCATGCTGCCGCACATCTACCGGGAGATGGAAGCGAAGGGCTGGCCCACCTGCCCCTACGTCAATCCGGTCAAGGACAGCCCGGACCAGGGCATCGCCGAATTCCTCGAAGTGCCGCGCTTCTCGACCGGCTTCGCGGCCCTGCACCACGTCATCGGCTTCATGCCGGAGACGCACATGCTCAAGCCCTTCAAGGACCGCTACGAATCGATGCGCGCGCTGCTGGACGTGACGCTGGCCTTCACCGTCACCCACGGCGAACAAATCCGCGCGCTGCGCGCCGACGCCAAAGCGCAGGCGGCCAGCGCCAGCGAGTGGACCGTCAACTGGCGCCTGGACGAAGCAAATCCGTCGACCTTGCGCTTCAAGGGCTACACCGCCAAACGCAGCGCCAGCCTGCTGGGCGACTACCAGCGCCTGTCGTACGATCGCGGCCAGCCGTGGGAAAAGGACATCGCCTACTACAACCGCTTCGTGCCGGCGGCCACGGTGCGCGCGCCGAAAGGCTACATCGTGCCGCAGGCCTGGCGCGAAGCCATCGAGCGCCTGCAGTGGAACGGCGTTGAAATGGCGGCCTTCGACGAAGCCTCCACCATCGAGGCGCAGTACTACCACATCGCCTCCGTCACCTCGCGCCCGCACGCCTACGAAGGTCATATGTACCATGACGAGGTGGAGCTGGAAGCGCGCACCGGCAGCTTCACGGTGCAGCCGGGCGACTGGTTCATCCCGCTCAAGCAGGCCAACGCCCGCTACGCCGTCGAGACGCTGGAACCGCAAGGCCACGACTCCTTCTTCCGCTGGGGCTTCTTCAACAGCGTGCTGGAAAAGAAGGAAGCGTTCTCCGACTACGTGTTCGAAGACCTGGCGGTGGAGATGCTCGAATCCGAACCAGAGCTGAAGGCCAGGTTCGAAGCGTGGAAGGCCGCCAATCCGGCGCTGCTGTCCGACCAGGAAAAGGTATTGGGCTTCATCTTCGAAAACGGCAAGCGCCACGCCGAGCCGGAATGGCGCCGTTACCCGGTGCTGTCGGTCGTCTAAACGGTCTTCTGAATTTAAACCCGCGTTCCCTGTGCGCGCGATGGCGATCCCGCCGTGCGCACATTAGTACCCGCTGCCCACAAGGTCACAGCCATGCACTACGCACTCAATCTGCGCACTTTCTTTTACAGCCATTATTTTTATCTCGGGCTGCGCTTCGCCACGGGCCTGGTCGGCGTCACGCTGATCACCCTGCGGTTCGCCGACATGCCCACCGCGATGACGGTCTGCATCGGCGCCCTGTGCACCGCGCTGATGGACATGCCCAGCCCCCTGCGCCACAAGTTCAACGAGATGAGCGCCTCGGTGCTGCTGTGCAGCGCCGTCACGCTGTTGATCAGCCTTTGCGCGCCGCTGCACTGGCTGTTGATGACGATGCTCGTGCTGGTCAGCTTCCTGGCTTGCATGATGGTCGTCTACGGTAAAAAGTCGATGCCGCTGCAACTGGCCACGCTGTTCATCATGACCATGTCGATGGAGCACTCGATGTCGGTCAAGCAGTCCTTCATCCACACCGGCCTGTTCACCCTGGGCGCGGTGGCCTACCTGGCGTACGCGATGGGCATCTCGTGGATACTGCGCCACCGCATCAAGCAGCAGGTGCTGGCCGAGGCGCTGTTCGAGTTGGCCGCCTACATCGACATCAAGGCCGACTTCTACGACACCCGCTACAACCTGAACGAACAATTCAACAAACTGGTACGCCATCAAAGCGTGCTGGCCGACCGCCAGCAAGCGTCGCGCGACCTGATCCTGCGCGCGCACCAGAACAGCAAGGACGCCATCGTCGTGCAGGTCCACGTGTGCATGCTGGATCTGTATGAGCTGATCCTGTCCACCCACACCGACTACGCGCAGCTGCGCATGCACCTGGCCGATTCGCCGGTGCTCACCACGCTGCGCGACCTGGCCTACAAGGCCGCGCGCGATATCGAATCGGTGGCCTACGCCGTCACCCGCAAGAAGGCCTCGTACGCGGAGATCAGCTACACGCCGGAACTCGACGCCGTCGAGGCGGAACTGGCCGCGATCCAGCGCCGCATCGACGAGGGCAAACCGCAGCAGGAGGCGCTGGCGGTGCTGCGCGCGCAGCGCAACAAGATCCGCGCCATCATCAACACGATCGGCGAGCTGCATCAGGCCAGCCAGAAGGTCTACGACACCACGCCGTTCTGGGTCGACGCCGACATGGGGCCCTTCCTGTCGCAGCAAAAGTACGAGCTGCGCATGATCCTGTCGCACCTGCGCATGGATTCGCCGATCTTCCGCTTCTCGCTGCGGGTGGCGATGGCGATCTCGGTCGGGCTGGCGGTGGCCGCGTGGCTGCCGTACGCGGCGCACAGCTACTGGATCGTGCTGACCATCGTGATCATCCTCAAGCCCAGCTTCAGCATGACCAAGCAGCGGCGCGGCGACCGCATCGTCGGCACCATCATCGGCTGCGTGATCACCGCGCTGATCATCCGCTTCCTGAACCACCAGGCGATCATCCTCGGCATCCTGGTGCTGGCGACGGTGGCCACGCCGACCTTCATCTACCTGCGCTACCGCTACGCCGCCATCGCCGTCAGCATCATGATCCTGCTGCAGATGCACCTGATCGCGCCCGGGAACAATAACCTGATCATGGAGCGCCTGGTCGACACCTTCATCGGCGCGGCGGTGGCGACGGCCTTCAGCTTCGTGCTGGCCAACTGGGAATATCAAACCCTGCCGCGCCTGATCCGCGAGGTGCTGGACGTGAACCTGCGCTACATGCAGGCCAGCTTCGATCTGCTACAAGGCAAAGGCAAGGACGATTTCGCCTACCGCATCGAGCGCAAGCGGCTGATGGACAGCCTGGCCTCGCTCAGCTCCGCGCTGGTGCGCATGCTCGACGAGCCATCGAGCAAGCAGCGCGCGGTGGAGGACATCAACCTGTTCATCGTGCAGAATTACCTGCTGGTGGCGCACGTGGCGGCCCTGCGCGCCATCCTGCGCCGCCACGTCAACGAACTGCCGACGCAGCCGGTCAACACCATGCTGGGCGAGAGCCACGAGCAGGTGGTCGGCATCCTGTCGCAGGCGCTCGACCGGCATGCGGGCAAGGCGCCGGCGCCCGCGCGCAGGCCGGCCACCCCGGCCACCCAAGCCGACAGCGCCGCCGTGCCGTGGTCCGGCTGGCCTTTGGTGCAGCGCCGCATCCGCCTGCTGCAGGCCGACGCGGCGAAAATCATC
>JBDSKP010000802.1:0-3341 GCA_039916925.1 Duganella sp. | reverse complement strand
GGGCGAACGACGACAGACACCGCGATCGACATGACGGCAGCACCACAAAACGCATACACAAAAATTGGGGGAAACAGCGAAGCCTGGAAGCGCCAGCATATGATTTACGCTGGGCAGTTCTGGCGCTGACGAATGCCAGCGCCGGTTCCTCGCTCACCTTGGTTGGACAAGGTGAGCGCGAATTTAGTTCAACGCGATGTCAAACTTTTTACAGCGTTTTACAACCGTCTGTACACAGCCGGGGTTTAGCCCCTGCCGAACAGCAGACTGCCGTTGGTGCCGCCGAATCCGAACGAGTTTTTTAATGCATACTCGATCTTCATCGGGCGGGCCACATTGGCGCAGAAGTCCAGATCGCAAGCGGGATCCTGGTTGAAGATGTTGATGGTCGGTGGCGACACCTGATGGTGGATCGCCAGCACCGTGAACACCGCTTCCAGACCGCCGGCGCCGCCCAGCAAGTGGCCGGTCAACGACTTGGTCGAATTGACCACCAGCTTTTTAGCGTGGTCGCCGAACGTACGCTTGATGCCATGCACTTCGGCCACGTCACCCTGCGGCGTCGAGGTACCGTGTGCGTTCACGTACTGCACCTGGTCCGGGTTGATGCCGGCGTCGGCCAGCGCGGCTTGCGCCGACTTGCTGCCGCCACTGCCATCTTCCAGCGGCGAGGTCATGTGATAGGCATCGGCGCTCATGCCAAAACCCAACACTTCCGCGTAGATTTTGGCACCGCGCGCTTTGGCGTGCTCGTACTCTTCCAGCACCATCACGCCCGCGCCCTCGCCCAGCACGAAGCCGTCGCGGTCCACGTCCCAGGGACGGGAGGCGGTGGCCGGATCGTCGTTGCGCGACGACAGCGCCTTGGCCGAGGCGAAGCCGCCCAGGCCCAGCGGCGAAATGGTCGATTCCGCACCGCCGGCGATCATCACGTCGGCATCGCCGTACTCGATCATGCGCGCGGCCGCGCCGATGCAATGCAGGCCGGTGGTGCAAGCCGTCACGATCGACAGGTTAGGCCCACGCATGCCGTACTTGATCGACAGGTTTCCCGAGATCATGTTGATGATCGATGCGGGCACGAAGAATGGCGAGATACGGCGCGGACCGCGCTTGTCGTAGTCTTCCTTCTGCTCCTCGATCATCGGCAGGCCGCCGATGCCGGAACCGATGATGACACCGATGCGATCGGCGTTCTCTTCGGTCACAACCACGCCCGAGTCCTGCACGGCCTGTATGCCGGCGGCCATGCCGTAATGGATAAATGTATCCATGTGGCGCGCTTCCTTGGCCGAGATGTAGTCCTCGATGTTGAAGCCTTTGACTTCACCGGCAAAACGGGTACTGAAAGCTTGCGCGTCAAACTTGGTGATGGTGGCAATACCGGATTTGCCCTCCAGCGCCGCAGCCCAGGTGTCGGCAACGTTATTGCCAATCGGGGACACGGCGCCAAGGCCGGTAATGACAACACGACGGTTTTTAGAACCTCTCAAGCGATTCTCCTAAAGTCGATCGGGCGGTAAATCAGGCCTTGACGTGTGCAGTAGCGTAGTCGATCGCTTGCTGAACGGTCGTGATCTTTTCTGCCTGTTCGTCAGGGATTTCCATTTCGAACTCGTCTTCCAGGGCCATCACCAGCTCGACGGTGTCCAGCGAGTCAGCGCCCAGGTCGTCGACGAACGAGGATTCGATCTTGATGTCTGCTTCGGCGACGCCCAGTTGCTCAGCGACGATTTTCTTAACGCGTTGTTCGATATCCGACATGTTATGGCTCCATTTGTTTGTTACGGAAAGCGCGCATTTTATCAGGTTTGCGCACTGAAAAACTAATTTCGGTGTCTGCCGCTAATTTGCCGCAAACTATTCCGAAATCGCTGGTAAAAGACGGGAACCGGCGTTTTATCGACGCCGGGACCCATCAATTCATATACATCCCGCCATTCACGTGCAGGGTGGTGCCGGTGATATAGGCCGCCTGCGGCGACGCCAGGAAGGCCACCGCCGCGGCGATATCCTCCGGCTTGCCCAGGCGCGCCAGCGGAATCTGCGTCAGCAGCGCCGCGTGCTGCTCCTCGCCCAATGCCTTGGTCATGTCGGTGTCGATGAAGCCCGGCGCCACGCTGTTGACGGTGATGTTGCGGCTGCCGATCTCGCGCGCCAGCGCGCGGCCCATGCCCTCGACGCCGGCCTTGGCGGCGGCGTAATTCATCTGGCCCGGATTGCCGGCCGACGCCACCACCGAAGTGATGTTAATAATACGCCCAGTTTTGGCTTTCATCATGCCGCGCAGTACCGCGCGCGACAAACGGCCGACCGAACTCAGGTTGGTGGCGATGACGCTGTCCCATTCCTCGTCCTTCATGCGCATGGCCAGCTGGTCCTGGGTGATGCCGGCGTTGTTGACCAGGATGCCGACGGCGCCGAAGGTTTTTCCGATCTCGTCGATGACGGCCGCGCAGCGCCCGGCGTCGGTTACGTCCAGCACCATGCCCTTGCCAGCCTCGGCGCCGAACTCGGCCAGGTAGGCGCTGATCGCCTCGGCGCCGGCCTCGGTGGTGGCGGTGCCGATCACGCGGGCGCCTTGGCGGGCCAGCTCTTGCGCGATGGCCTTGCCGATGCCGCGCGACGCGCCCGTGACCAGGGCGACTTGATTTGCCAAATTCATGATTGTCCTTCTACTTAAATAACGAGTGTGCCTGAAGTTCTTTGATTTACCTTTGCCGTTTACTTGAGCAAGGTCAACACGCGCTCCAGCGATGCCTGATCGGTGATGGCGTCGCCCACCAGGGTGGCGTCGATGCGCTTGGTCAGCCCCATCAGCACCTTGCCCGGGCCGCACTCGACCACCTGGGTGATGCCGTCGGCGGCGACTTTTTGCATCGTCTCGACCCAGCGCACCGGCGCGGCGGCCTGGCGCACCAGCGCATCTTTGATGGCGTCCGTATCATTGATCACGGCAACATCGACGTTGTTGATCAGCGCAATTTGCGGCGCCGAGAACGTCAGGTCGGCAAGGTAACCGCGCAACCGGTCCGAGGCCGGCTTCAGCAGCGACGAATGGAACGGCGCCGACACCGGCAGCTTCATGGCGCGCTTGGCGCCCTTGGCCTTGGCGATCTCGCAGGCGCGCTCGACGCCGGCGGTGTCACCGGCGATGACAACCTGGGCTGGCGCGTTGAAGTTGACCGCCTCGACCACGCAACCGGGCACAGCGGCGACTGCCTCGGCACAGGCGGCGCGCACGTCGTCATCCGACAAGCCCAGCACCACAGCCATCGTACCCTGCCCGACCGGCACGGCTTCCTGCATTGCCTGCGCGCGGAAGCGCACCAGCGGCACCG
>JBDSKP010000801.1:0-8578 GCA_039916925.1 Duganella sp. | reverse complement strand
GAACTGGCCCGCTGGTCGGAGTTCCTCGGCGTGCCGATGAATGTGCAGCCGAAGTTTTTCCCGGTGTCGCCCGACCTGGCCAACCGGATGGTGGTCGCCGCGCGCCTGACGCACGGCGTCGACGTTTCGCTGGAACTGGCCGGCGCTATCATGCGCGGCCTGTGGGCCGAGGAAAAGAACATCGGCGACGAGGACACGCTGGCGCAGATCGCCGGCGGCTGCGACCTCGATGGCCGCGCGCTGATCAAATCGTCGGAAACGGCCAGCGTCCAGGCCGAGTACGACCGTAACACCGAGGACGCCACCGCCGCCAATGTATTCGGCTCGCCGTGGTATGTGTTGAACGGCGAAAGCTTCTGGGGCCAGGACCGCCTGGAATTCCTCGAGCGCGCGATGCAAAAGTAAAGCGGCAACGAAGTAAATAATAAATAAGTAAACAAGTAACGAGTTTTGGTTTTTCAACGGACAAAAGGTACACCTATGGCATCCTATTTTTGCCCATGCCCGCGCGGCATGGAAGCGGCACTGGCCGAAGAACTGGGCGAAATCGCCCTCCTGAGCACCACCATGAAGGTGCACAACCAGGTCCCCGGCGGCGTGCACTGCTCCGGCGAGCTGCTCGATTCCTACCGCATCAACCTGCACTCGCGGATCGCCTCGCGCGTGCTGATGCGCATGGCCGTCACCGGCTACCAGAACGAGAACGACATCTACGACCTGGTGCTGGCGCAGCCGTGGGAAGACTGGTTCACCTACGACCACACGATCCGCGTCGACGTCACGGCCGTCAAATCGCCGCTGAAAAGCCTGGAGTTCACCACGCTGAAGATCAAGGACGCGATCTGCGACCGCTTCCGCGACCAGTTCGACAAGCGGCCGTCGGTCAACACCAAGGAACCGGACATGCGCATCGTCGGCTTCCTCGACGCGCGCCAGTTCATCATTTACCTCGACACCTCGGGCGAGGCGCTGTTCAAGCGCGGCTGGCGCGAGGAAACCGGCGACGCGCCGCTGCGCGAGAACCTGGCCGCCGGCCTGCTGCGCGTGTCGGGCTGGAAGCCGGGCATGCCGCTGTTCGACCCGATGTGCGGCTCCGGCACCATCCTGTGCGAAGCGGCGCAGATGGTGCAGGGCATCCCGCCGGGGGCGCGCCGCCGTTTCGCCTTCGAGGCGTTCAACGACTTCGATCCGGCGCCATGGAACGACATGAAAAATTCGATCAAGGCCAATCCGCTGCCGGCGTCGCCGACCATCTTCGGCTCCGACATCTCGGGCGACATGGTGGCGATGACGCGCCATAACCTCAAGTGCGCCGGCATCATGTTCGACGTGCCGCTCAAGCAGATCGAGGCGCAGGAGGTGAAGGCGCCGACCGAGCAGCCGGGCATCCTGCTGACCAACCCTCCGTACGGCGAACGTATCGGCGTGCGCGGCGACAGCTCGCTGCCGGAGGACGAACTGGCCAGCGGTTTCTATTCGGCGCTGAGCACCACGCTCAAGCAGCGCTTCGCCGGCTGGACGGTGTTCCTGTTCACGGCCGACCTGGGCCTGCCGAAGATGCTGCGCCTGAAGGAATCGCGCAAGACGCCGTTCTTCAACGGCGCGCTCGAATGCCGTCTGTTCCGTTTCGATATGGTGGCGGGCTTCAACCGCCGCGAAGCGGCCAAGCCCAAAGAAGTGTAAAAAGGCGCGCCGATGTTCCCGACACCTCCCGCCAATCTCCCGCCCGATCCTGTCGAGGACATCCCGCCGCCGCCGCCATCGCATATGAAGGCGCTCAGCGCCGCCGGGCTGGCGACGATGCTGGCCGCGATGTCGATGCTGGGGCCATTCTCGATCGACGCCTACCTGCCGGCGTTCCCCAACATCCAGGCCACGCTGGGCGCCACCCCGCTCGAGGTGCAGCAAAGCCTGACGTTCTACATGCTGGCCTTCGCCGCCATGGTGCTGTGGCACGGCGCCCTGGCGGACGCCTTCGGGCGCCGCAACGTGATCCTGGTCTCGCTGGTGATGTTCTCCATCGGCACCCTTGGCTGCGCCTCCGCCCACACCGTGCACTACCTGTGGGTGTTCCGCGTCATGCAGGGGGTGTCGGCCGGCGCCGGGGTGGTGGTGGGGCGCGCCATCATCCGCGACCTGTACGATGACGCCGCCGCCGCGCGCCTGCTGTCGCTGGTGACGATGATCTTTTCGATCGCGCCGGCCATCGCGCCCATCCTCGGCGGCTGGATCGTCACGCTGTTCGACTGGCGCGCGATCTTCCTGTCGCTGCTGGCCTACACGATCCTGCTGTTCATCTACTGCTACCGGCGCCTGCCCGAGACGCTGCCGCCGCATAAGCGCCAGCCGTTCAATCCACGCTACCTGGCACGCAACTACGGCGACATCCTGCGCTCGCCGCTGTTCCTCATGAAGTCCGGCGTGGTGGCGCTCAACTTCGCCGGCCTGTTCGTGTATATCGCGGCGGCGCCGGAATTCCTGCCCAGGCACCTTGGTCTGGGGCCGTCGCAATTCGGCTGGCTGTTCATTCCGGCGGTGTCCGGGATCTTCCTGGGCGCGCTGGCGGCCAACCGCATGGCCGGAAGAATGACATTTTCGCGACAGATCGGCATCGGCTTCTGTTTCCTGATCGCGGCCCCGGTGGTGAACGTTTTGTACCATCTGTTGCTGCCGCCGGCGCTGCCTTGGTCGGTCGCGCCGCTGCTTTTCTACAACTTTGGCATGTCGGTCGTGGCGCCCGCCGCCACACTGCTGGCGATGGACCTGTTCCCGCACATCCGCGGCACCGTCGCCTCGTGCCAATCGTTCGCGCTGACCCTGCTGGGCGCGCTGGTGGCGGGGGTGATCGCGCCGTTCCTAGCACAGTCGGTGCTCTGGCTAGCCGCCGGACAGCTGGCTTTTAGTGCCGCTGCTCTCGTTTTATGGTTGACGTCGCGCCATTACCGGCGCATGCTACTACGCCACCCAGGTTAACACTTATTTACGGGAGGAAATTGAATTAGTTTAGAGTGAAAGATTAATCGCTGCTTGAAAGCTGCTAAGTTATCATGATACTTTGTGCTAATATAACTTTTCCCAACGTAATTTTGAGCCCAAAACCTGCTTGAAATACTGATGTAATAACAACTGTGGCGGTACTGAGTCGTTGAGTGCCTCTCCCTATTCCGACGACCACTGGCGGCAAAGCTTGATACGATGCATCAACCTGACCATGATATTCGCAATCGATTGCTGATTGCCCGTCTGCCGGCCATGCCGCAGATACTCATTAAGTTGATCGAGCACTTGCAGGCGGACGACGCCGGCATGCCGGAGCTGGCCGCCCTGATCGCCAAGGATGCGGCGATGACGAGCAAGATCCTGTCGGTCGCCAACAGCTCGGCCTATCACCGCAACGCCCGCACGGTCGGCCTGGAACAGTCGCTGGTGTCGCTCGGCACCGACATGATCAAGACGCTGGTCATCAGCGAATCGGTATTCCAGACCTTTAACAGCTTCCCCCATTCCGGCAGCACCGATTTGCGCGGCTTCTGGAAAGGCTCGCTGACGACCGCCGTCATCGCGCGCGACATCGCCCGCAAGATGGAGTACCCGCACGTCGAGGAGGCCTATCTGGCCGGCCTGCTGCACAACGTCGGGCGACTGGCGCTGCTGGCGACCGCGCCCAAGGAATATGCCTTCAACTTCATGGCGCGCGACGACGAGGACCTGTGCGCCGTCGAGCAGCGCACCTTGCAGATCACGCACTCGGAGGCGGGCGCCTGGTTGATCGAGCGCTGGCACCTCGATTCCTTCCTGGCCGACAGCGTGCTGTATCACCACGAGCCGCTGGCGCGCCTGGAGTCGTCGCATCCGCTGATCCGCATCGTGCGGCTGGCGCACCTGCTGTGCTCCGAGGACGACCAGCAGGAGGCCATCGAGGACGGCGCCTACCTGTGCGGACTCGATGGCGAGGTGCTCGCGCAGATCGTCAGCAACGCCGCGCGTCAGGTGGAGAAGTCGGCCGACTACCTCGGCATCGACCTGACCGGCGTCGACGACGTGCCGGCGCCGGCCGCCTACGCGCCGCCGGTGGTCGACCCGGTGCAGCAGCGTTTGTCCGAGGAAGTGCGCAACATGGTGCTGGTGTCCGAGATGGGCCAGTCCTTCGCGCGCCAGGACGGCGAGGCCGGCCTGCTCGAATCGATGACGCGCTCGGCGCGCATCCTGTTCGACTTCGAGAACGCGCTGGTGCTGCTGGAGAATCCGACCGGGCATGCGCTGCACGGCACGGCGACCGGCGACCAGCAGGTGCGCTTTTCCGAGTTCGTCATTCCGCTCAACAAGGGCGGCCTGGTGGCGGCGTCGGCGCTCGAGCGCAAACTGGCCTTCATCAGCCGCGACGGCCAAGCACAGTCTGCCCTTCAAGCGCAGCCGCCGCTGAGCGTGGCCGAGGACCAGTTGTTCCGCATCCTCGGCACCGAGAGCATGGTGTGCCTGCCGCTGGTGGCCAACCAGCGCTGCCTCGGCGTGCTGATCGGCGGCGCGCCGGCCTGGCAGATGGCCGGCTACCAGAAGCGCGCGCGCTTCCTGCAATCGTTCGGCACCCAGGCCGCCGTCGCGCTGGAGACGGCGATCAGCGAGCGCGGTCACGCCAGGCGCCAGATCGCCCACGTCGCCGAGGAGTACCGCGAAGCGTCGCGGCGCGTGGTGCACGAGGTGAACAACCCGCTGTCGATCATCAAGAATTATCTGTCGGTCCTCGACAGCAAGCTGGCCCGGCGCGAGCCGGTAGTGGGGGAGATGTCGATCCTGAACGAGGAGATCGATCGCGTCGGCCAGTTGATCAACGGGCTGGCCGATTTGCAGCCGACCGAAACCACGCACGCTACCGATGTCGCGCGCGTGGTCGACGAGGTGCTGCGCCTGTTCCGCGCCACCGAATTCGTGCCGGCCTCGGTGCAGATCGCCGTGCGTATGCAGGAGGCGCCGGCCGACATCGAGGGCGACGCCGACCTGCTCAAGCAAATCCTGGTCAACCTGGTCAAGAACGCGGTCGAGGCCATGCCCGACGGCGGCAAGATCGAAATCGCCAACCGCGGCCACGTCAACCGCGAGCGCAAGCTGTATCTGGAACTGGTCATCGGCGACACCGGCCCGGGGCTCTCGCCGGAAGTGCTGGCCAACCTGTTCTCCCAGGTGCGCAGCACCAAGGAAGGACCGCACCACGGCCTGGGCCTGTCCATCGTCCACGGCCTGGTCAAGAAGATGCAGGGCTTGATCACCTGCCGATCCGGCAAAGCGGGAACCACGTTCTAAATTTTGCTGCCCGCCCGTAGCAATCCCAGTCCCGTCGGCGGCGTGCAAACGCGGTTGATGGATTCAGTTTAAGGCCATGATGAACCTGACTCCCGCCGGCAACGCCGCCCCAGAAACGAGTTCGGACGACCTAGCCCCCGTCGCCCAAGCCGCCGACAACCGACCCCGCATCCTGCTGGTGGACGACGAACCGCGTTTATTGTCGTCGCTGTACGAGCTGCTGCGCGACCGCGATTACCACCTGGTGACGGCGACCTGCGGCAGCGAGGCGCTGGCGCAGCTGATCAAACTGAAATTCGACCTGATCCTGCTCGATCTGCGCCTGCCCGACATGAGCGGCCACGAGATCATGGACTTCATCAACGCCAAGGGCATCGACGGCGACGTCATCGTCATGAGCGGGGAGGTGGGCATCGACGCCGCCATCGGCGCGCTCAAACGCGGCGCCTACGATTACCTGCGCAAGCCCTACAGCCGCGAGGAGCTGCTCAAGACGGTGGAGAACGCGCTGCAAAAGCGCCGCCTGGCCATCGACAACGAGCGCATCGCCTCCAAGCTGGAAAACTCGGAGAAGATGTACCGCTACCTGGTCGACAGCTCGCCGGACATCATCTATACGCTCAACCACGAGGGCAAGTTCACGTTCGTCAACGACCGCGTGCAGCAGCTGCTCGGGTTCACGCGCGAGGAACTGATCGGCAAACACTATTCGATCCTGGTGCACGACGAGGACCAGGAGCGCGCGCGCTACGCGTTCAACGAGCGCCGCGTCGACGAACGGGCCTCGCGCAACGTCGAGCTGCGCCTCAAGTGCAACACCGGCGGCGGCATCGAGCGCACCTTCAACAACACGCTGATGACGATTTCGCTCAACGCCATCGGCATGCACGTGCCCGACCACAGCGTCAAGAAGCACGAATTCTTCGGCACCTACGGCGTCGCCCGCGACATCACGGACCGCAAGCGCGCCGAGGAGGTGATCTCCTACCAGGCCTACCACGACATCCTGACCGACCTGCCGAACCGCATACTGTTCAAGGACCGTCTGGGACTGGCCGTGATCCAGGCCAAGCGCAAACTGACCGAGCTGGCGGTGATGTTCATCGACCTGGACCGCTTCAAGCTGGTCAACGACACGCTGGGCCACGTCAAGGGCGACGAGCTGCTGCAGCAGGTGTCGCAGCGGCTCAAGGAATGCCTGCGCCGCGGCGACACGCTGGCGCGCCAGGGCGGCGACGAATTCACCATCGTGCTGCCGGAGCTGCGCGACCGCCAGGACGCCAAGGCCATCGCCGACAAGTTCCTCGAAAGCCTGCACGAGCCGTTCGACCTCGATGGGCACGAGGTGCACATCTCGGCCTCGATCGGCATCGCCATCTATCCGGGCGACGGCGAGACCATCGACGAGCTGCTGCGCCACGCCGACATCGCCATGTACCAGGTCAAGGCGCTGGGCAAGAACGGCCACAGTTTTTATCACGAATCCATGCTCGACGTGTCGCACCAGAAGATCGCGCTCGAGCAGAGCCTGCGCAAGGCGCTGGAATTGAACGAGCTGGAAATGTACTACCAGCCGCAGCTCGACGTCGCCACCGGCCGCATCATCGGCGCCGAGGGCCTGATGCGCTGGAACCATCCGCAGCGCGGGCTGCTGTCGGCCGGCGAGTTCCTGCCGTTCGCCGAGGAGAACGGCTTGATGCTGCCGATCTCGGACTGGATGCTGGGCGCGCTGTGCCGCGATCTGCTGCGGTGGAACGCGGCCGGCGGTGAGGCGATACGGCTGTCGCTGAACCTGTCGCCGCAATATCTCGACCGCGGCGATTTCTTCGAAAAGATGCGCGGCGCGCTGACGCGCTACGGCATCTCGCCGGCGCAGATCGAGGTGGAGATCACCGAGAACATCTGCATCCGCAATCCGCAGTACGCGATCGAACAGTTGAACAAGCTTTGCCAACTGGGCGTGTCGGTGGCGATCGACGATTTCGGCACCGGCTACTCGTCGCTGTCGTATCTGCACCGCTTCCCGATCCACACCATCAAGATCGACCAGTCGTTCGTCAAGGAGATCCACGACGAGAACGGCCACTACCCGGTGATTTTGGCGATCATCTCGATCGCCCGCGGCCTGGGCCTGCACCTGGTGGCCGAGGGTGTGGAGACCGACGTGCAGGCGCGCTACCTGCAGGCCAACGGCTGCACCACGATGCAGGGCTATCTGTACCACCGCCCGATCTCGCTGGTCAGCTTCATCGACGTGCTCCAGGACCAGAGCCGCTTGTCGGCCGGCGCCGGGGCGCCGCCGAACCCGCACGGACACGCCGCGATCCACCCGGCACCGAACACAGACACCCAACCGGCCATGGTCGCAATCCAGGCTTGAACAATCAGTGAAGCAGTATGACGAAATACACGCCTGACGGACCCGATGCCAATAAAGGCAGTACCTACACAGCGGAGTTCCTGCGCGTTAAGCAGCAAGCCGAGCGCGGTATCGCCAACGCCCAGCATAGCCTGGGCTTCATGTACTTCAACGGCCAGGGCGTGGCGCAAAGCTTCGAGCTGGCGGTGGTGTGGTATCGCCAGGCCGCGATGCAGGGACTGGAGCACGCCCAGTACAACCTCGGGGTGATGTACCAGAAGGGCCAGGGCGTCGAGCAGAATTATCACGAGGCGGCGGCGTGGTACCAACTGGCCGCCGAGCAGGGCTACGCCGCCGCCCAGTACAACCTGGGCTGGCTGTACGCCAAGGGCCAGGGCGTGGACGCCGACACGCAGAAGGCCATGCACTGGTTCAGCAAGGCCGCCGAACAGGGCGACGCCGGCGCGCAAAACAATCTGGGCATGATGTACGACACCGGCAAGGGCGTGCCGCAGGACTTCAAACAGGCCATCGCCTGGTACCGCAAGGCGGCCGAGCAGGGCTACGCGCGCGCGCAGTTCAACCTCGGCCTGCGCTACGACAACGGCCAGGGCGTGCCGCAGGACGTCGGCCAGGCCATGTCGTGGTATCGCAAGGCCGCCGACCAGGGATATGCGCCGGCGCAGTTCAATCTGGCGCTGCGCTTCGACAAGGGCGACGGCATCGCCCAGGACAGCCAGAAGGCGATCCTGTGGTACCGCCGCGCGGCCGAACAGGATCACGCCAGTTCGCAGTTCAATCTGGGCCTGATCTACGACAACGGCCAGGGCGTGCCGCGCGACGAGCAGAAGGCGCTGGACTGGTACCGCAAGGCCGCCGAGCAAGGGCACGCGGGGGCGCAGAACAATCTGGGGCTGCGCT
>JBDSKP010000800.1:0-8649 GCA_039916925.1 Duganella sp. | reverse complement strand
CATCGCCTGGGCGGCGGTCTTGATCGATGGCTCCGGCACCGGCGCGTAGTACGGCGAGTGGTTGAAGGCGATCGGCTTGCCGCCCGGCTTGTCCGCCTCGGCCACCGCCGCCGGATCGTAGACGCCGGTGAAGAAGAACATCGACGGTATCCCCTCGTTGGCGTAGACCGAGAAATCCTCGCTGGCCGTCATGGCCGGCATGCGCGCCACGTTGGCGTCGCCGAAGGCTTGCTTGAGCACGCCCTCGGTGCGCGTGACCAGCGCGTCGTTGTTGACGATGGCCGCGCCGCCGGTGATCAGCTCGACATCGGGCGCCGGCGCGTCCGCCATCGCGGCCGAGGCGTTGGCCACGCGCCGCACGCCGGCCAGCAGCTTGGCGCGCACCTGCGGGTTGTAGGTGCGGATGGTGCCGCGCAGCTTGACCGAGTCGGGGATGATGTTGCCGACGCTGCCGCCGTTGATGGCGCCGATCGTGACCACGCCGAATTCCTTCGGATCCTTTTCGCGGCTGATGACCGTTTGCACGTCGACCACGAAGCGGGCGGCGATGGTGATCGGGTCGAGCGCCTTGTCCGGCGCCGAGCCGTGGCCGCCGCGCCCTTTGAAGGTGATCTCGATCGCGTCCGAGTTCGACGACACCGGACCGCTGTTGTAGCCGATGGTGCCGTAGGCCAGCGGCCACGAGTGCAGCGCGAACGCGTAGTCCGGTTTCGGGAAGCGCTTGAACAGGCCGTCGTCGAGCATGGCCTTGGCGCCGGCGACGATTTCCTCGGCCGGCTGGCCGATGAACATCAGCGTGCCCTGCCACTGCGATTTCATCGCCACCAAGGTGCGCGCGGCGGCCAGCCAGGCGGTCATGTGGACGTCGTGGCCGCAGCTGTGGGCGACCATCGTGTCCTTGCCGTCCAGCGTCGCGTGGGCCTTGCTGGCGTAGGCGAAGCCGGATTTCTCCTCCATCGGCAGGCCGTCCATCTCGGTGCGCACCAGCACCGTCGGGCCGGCGCCGTTCTTGTACAGGGCGACGATGCCGGTCTTGCCGACCTTCTCGGTGACGTCGAAGCCGATGGCGCGCATCTCGGCGGCCAGCTTGGCGGCCGTGCGCGTTTCCTGGAACGCCACCTCCGGATGCGCGTGCAAATCCTTGTAGATGACGTCGAGCTTGGGATACATGCCGTCGATCTGTTTGGCGACGGCGCCGTCCCGCTCCTGCGCGGAGACGGAGCCGGCCAGCAATAAGGAGGTGGCGAGTGCGGCGATCGGCAAGCGCTTCATTGATGGCATCCTTAATCTAGTGGAAATAATTCCCCCAGCATACCATCGACCTGCTTCAGGCCGTGTGCAGTTTCATCGTCGCCGCCTCGAACTTGCCGTCGACGATCTGCGGCATCACCAGCAGCGCTTTGTCGATGGCCTGCTCGATCAAGTCCTGGTCCTCGCGGCGCGGCCGGTGCAGCACGAAATCGGCCACCTGCTGCTGCAGGCTGAGTGTGCGCGGATGGCCGATGCCCAGGCGCAGGCGCCAGTAGTCCTGCGTGCCGAGCGCGGCGGTGATGTCCTTGAGGCCGTTATGGCCGCCCGACGAGCCCCCCTTTTTCAGGCGCGCCGTGCCGGGCATCAGATCGAGCTCGTCGTGCACCACCAGCACCTCGTCCGGGTTGATCTTGAAAAAGCGGCACAGGCCGCCGACCGATTGCCCCGAGCGGTTCATATACGTCTGCGGTTCCAGCAGCCACACCTCGTGGCCGGCGATGACGCCCTTGGCGGCCAGCGCGTTGTACTTGGTCTCGCGCTGCAGGCGCACGCCGGGCAGGCTGTTGGCGAGATTGTCGACCAGCCAGAAGCCGGCGTTGTGGCGGGTTTGTTCGTATTCGGCGCCGGGGTTGCCGAGGCCGACGATGAGACGTATGGGCATGGGATGCTCAGTCAAATAAACATTATTATCGGTCAAACGTAAAAAAACCCTCGCCTGCGCCGAGCGCGATCTTGAGCGCGTTCAGGCTGGCGAGGGTTTTTGCTGGCGCCGCGTCGCCGCGGCGTTCAGGATTACTTCTTGGCTTTGGCGGCTGGCTTGGCGTCGGCTGCTGGAGCGGCTTCGGCGGCGGTGGCTTCGGCCGAAACGTGACCGGCTGGCACCGAAGCGGTGGCGATGGTCAGGTTGGTGCCGGCGGCAACAGCGGTAACACCCGCTGGCAGCGTCAGTTCGTCGATGTGCAGCGAGTTGCCGACGTCGATGTTGGTCAGGTCGACGGTGATGAACTCAGGCAGGTCTTTCGGCAGGCACGACACTTCGATTTCGTTGGCGACGTGGCTGATGGTGGCGCCGTGCAGCTTGACCGCTGGCGAGACATCGGCGTTAGCGAAGTGCAGCGCGACTTTCATGTGCACTTTTTTCGCCGCGTCGACGCGCTGGAAGTCAGCGTGCAGAACCAGTTGCTTGAACGCGTGGACTTGGAAGTCGCGCAGCAGCACTTGCTGGGTCTTGCCGTCGATTTCCAGATCCAGGATCGACGAGTGGAAGGCTTCTTTTTTCAGCGCGTGGTACAGCGCGTTGTGGTCCAGCGAGATGGTCACTGGCGCTTCGGTGCCGCCGTAGATGATGCCTGGGGTTTGGCCCGAATTGCGCAGGCGGCGGCTCGCTCCGGAACCTTGCAATTCGCGTTTGAATGCAACAACTTTCATGTGTAACTCCAAAAATAACAAGGCTCGCGCCTCGTGTTATGAAGCCCCCGCGACCAGGGTGCTTCGAAAATGAGCTGACTGCGCTCATGAAACCGGGAAGTACAACGGCGCGCGAGGCATATTTGCCACGCGCGCCGCTAAAAAACAGTCGCGTCGTTTATCTATTAATCGATAAACAGGGAGATCACGGAATCGCCCTTGATAATGCGTTTGAACGTCTCCGCCAGCAATGGCGCGCAGGTCAGCTGACGGATCTTGCCGCAGGCACGGGCCGCGTCGGACAGCGGAATCGTGTCGGTCACGACCAGCTCGTCCAGCGACGAATTGGCGATGCGCTCGATGGCAGGGCCCGACAGAACCGCGTGGGTGCAATACGCCACGACTTTGGTGGCGCCGCGCTCTTTCAGCACTTCGGCAGCCTTGACCAGCGTGCCGGCGGTATCGACCATGTCATCCATGATGACGCAGTTGCGGCCTTCGACTTCACCGATGATGTTCATCACTTCGGAGACGTTGGCTTTCGGACGGCGCTTGTCGATGATGGCCAGGTCGCAGCCCAGGCGCTTGGCCAGGGCGCGCGCGCGCACCACACCGCCGACGTCCGGCGACACCACCAGCAGGTCCTGGTAGTTCTTCTTCTGCAGATCGCTCAGCAGGATCGGCGAAGCGTAAATGTTATCGACCGGGATATCGAAGAAGCCCTGGATCTGGTCCGCGTGCAGGTCCATGATCAGGACGCGCTCGACGCCGGCGCTTTCCAGCATGTTGGCCACGACCTTGGCCGAGATCGCAACGCGCGCCGAACGGGGGCGGCGGTCTTGACGGGCGTAACCGAAATAAGGGATGGCGGCGGTGATGCGGCCTGCCGATGCCCGTTTCAACGCGTCGACCATCAGGATCAACTCCATCAGGCTGTCGTTGGTTGGTGCGCAAGTCGATTGCAGAACGAAAACGTCTTTACCGCGGACGTTCTCGTTAATCTCGACCATCACTTCGCCGTCCGAGAATTTCGAAACGTTTGCCTTGCCGAGTGGAATGCCGAGATTTTTTGCGACTCCTTCTGCCAACGCAGGATTAGCGTTGCCGGTAAAAACCATCAGGTTTTCGTAAGCCATGGGAGTCCCAGAGATAGTCGATGAAATTTTTGATGTCGCCTGCGGAAGCCGCGTGGCGCTGTACTCAGAATGATCCGCGCTGGGCGCGGACATTGATGCTTGCCCTGGCCGGAGACTAATGCCTCGACGGTGTCGCAAGGAAAACGAATGGCAGGGGAACAAGGATTCGAACCTTGGTATGCTGGAATCAAAATCCAGTGCCTTAACCAGCTTGGCGATTCCCCTACGCAACTGACTGCTTGTCGATACAACGGCGAGTATTTTATCGCCAATTTCACGCCAAGCCAAATCTTTTTTTACCCGCCTACAACATTTTAGTGAGCGGATGCCGTGTCAGCGCCTGGGCTTTCCATGCTTTCCACTTGGCGGGTACTTGTTGAAGTACCGCGTCGGCGTCGGCCTGGGTTGCCACTGCACAAAATACACAAGCACCGGAACCAGTCATCCTGGCATCACCGTGAGCGACTAGCCATTCTATCGCCTCTGCCACCGGCGGGAACAAACTCGTTGCCACTTGCTGTAAATCGTTCCTTCCGTACCCCTTCAAATCAGTTTGATTTTCGTGGTGGCTGGAAAAGTCCGTTATTATGACGGGCGGTGTATCCCTTGTCAAATGTTCCGAGCAAAAAATTGCCGCCGTCGGCACCGCGACCCCGGGTTCGATGACGACATACCAACAATCGGGCGCTTTCACCGGTTGCAACGCCTCGCCCACGCCCTCGGCGAACGCGGTTTCGCCGAAGATGAAAAACGGGATGTCCGCGCCCAGCGGCAGGCCGAGCGCCATCAACTCTTCCCTGGTTAGACCGGCGCGCCACAAATGGTTCAACGCCATCAACGTGGTGGCCGCGTCGGACGATCCGCCGCCCAAGCCGCCGCCCATCGGCAGTATCTTATCGATGGCGATATCTACGCCGGGCGGCAACGCGCCGCTGCGGCGCAGCACCTCGGCCTGCAGCAGCCGGGCGGCGCGGATGATCAGGTCGCCCTCCTCCGGCACGCCTTCGATCGCCGTCACGCGGCGCAGCAAGTGGTCGTCGCGTAGCGTGAAGTGCAAGGTGTCGCCGTGGTCGACCAGCTGGAAAACGGTTTGCAGCAGATGGTAGCCGTCGGCGCGGCGGCCGTTGACGTGCAGGAACAGGTTCAATTTGGCCGGAGCCGGGCAATTCTTCAGACTGGTCATGGGATGTATCGGTGGCGCTCAACGAAACCCGGCAGTTCGGGGTCGTACCCGGTTGGGTACGCCCCCGGCCGTGGCTTGGGGTTATGGCGTGGGTGAATCGATGACGATGCGGATCGACATGTCGTCGACCTGCTGCCCCGGCACGATGCGGGTGACGTCGATGCGCTTCGGCCGCGGCGCGGCGGCCGAATCATCTTGCCACGACATGTAATCGAGCTTCCAGCCGTCGCGGGTGACGACGGTGTCGCTGGCCGGCGAGGCGCTGAAGCGGCTGCCGTCGGCGGCGACCGCGTAACCCTGCAGCCAGTCGCGCAGGCCGGAAACGGGCAGCGTCCAGCCCAGGGTCTGGCGGGTCAGGCTGTCGAGGTCGGGCGCGGCGCGGGTCGGCTCGCCGCCGCGCTTCAAGCTCGCCGAGGTCGGCGTGACGTTGATGACGGCGACCGTCTGCCCGGTCGGCGAGATCAAGGTGACGTCGGTGTTGGCCGCCGTTTGCCGCCAGGTGAACTTGCCGCTCAGCGACTCCTGCTTGCCGTCCCTGCTGTAGTTGATGGCGATGCGGCCGGTCAGGTCGAGCGTGTCGCGGAACGGCGCGACGGCGGTCGTCGAGCGCGGCGCGGAGGTGGTGGCGCAGCCACCCAGCGCGGCCAGCGTGCCGGCCAGCGCCAGCGCCAGCGCACCGGCCGCGCGGCGGAAAATGGAAATCGTCATCGTGTGGATTTATCGGTTAATTCGCGGTTTGATTCAGGCGCGCCAGCGTACTCTTGAGCGCGTCGTTTTTCGGGTCCTTGCTGCGGGCTTCCCGCCACATCTTCTGCGCGCCGCCGGTGTCGCCCCTGACGAACAGCACCTCGCCCAGATGCACGGCGATCTCCGGATCGGCGCGCAACGCGTAGGCGCGGCGCAGCAGCGATTCGGCCTCTTCCAGCTTGCCCATGCGGAATTGCACCCAGCCCATGCTGTCCATGATGAACGGGTCGTCCGGCGCCATCTTCATCGCCTGGTCGATCAGCGCGTAGGCTTCCGGCAGGCGCTCGTTGCGCTCGGCCAGCGAATAGCCCAGCGCGTTGTAGGCGTGCTGGTTGTCCGGCGCGGCGATCATCACCTGGCGCAGCGCCTTTTCCATCAGTTCCACGTTGCCCAGTTTTTCCGCCACCAGCGCGAAGTCGTACAGCAGGTCGGGATTGTCCGGATAGCGCTTGATGGCGTTTTCCAGCACCGTGTAGGCGGCGCGGGTGTCGCCGGCCTCGCGCAGCAATTGGGCGTCGGTCTGGAAGATCTGCGCCTGGTCGGCGGGGTCGGCCGGCGTGAGCGCGGCCAGTTGCTTGCGGGCGCCGTCGACATCGCCCTTGCGCGCGGTCAGGGTCGCCATTTTCATGCGCGCGGCCAGGTACAGCTTGGGATCGTCGCCTTCGATCTTCTCCAGCCAGCCAAGGGCGGCGTCGACGTCGCCGCGCTGCTCGGCGATCTGCGCCAGGATCATCAGCACCTTGGACGGGTCGCGCTCATCGTCCGGATGGTCGTTCATGACACTGATGAACCGGGTGAAATACTTCTCCGCCTCGGGCAAATCGTTGGTCTGCATGGCCATCACGCCGAGCGCGTACAGCGTGGCGATGTTGTCGGGCTGGTCCTTGAGCAGGGTCAGGAACTCCTTGCGGGCCGGCTCGAGCCGCTTGGAGTCGACCAGGATGCGGGCGTAGGCGGCGCGCACCTCGCGGGCCTTCGGATACTTTTCCAGGAACGCGGCCAGCACCTTGCCGGCGGCGTCGACGTCGGGCGACACCTGCGCCACCGTCATCACCGCCAGCTCCGAATCGGGCTTGATGGCTTGCGCTTTTTCCGCCTCGGCGCGGGCGCGCGCGGTGTCGTTGATGGCGAAGGCGCCCTGGGCCAGGATCAGGTGGCTTTCGAGCGTGTCGTCGTACGGCGCCAGCACGCGCTCCTGCATCGCGAACGCGGCGGCCTTGTCCTTGGCGCGCAGCATGAATTGCTGCATCTGCAACATCGCCATGCCACGCTGGGCCGGCGGCGCCGCTTTCAGGCGCTGGGCGAACAGCGCCTCGGCCTCGCCCAGGTCGTCGTTGACGACGGCGAAACCGAGGAAATACTGGACCGCCTCGTCCGACTCGGGCGCCAGTTCGCGCCACAGGCGAATCGCCGCCAGCGCCTCCTGGCCCTGTTTGGCGGCCAGCGCCATCTCGGCGGCGCGGCGCGCCAGGCGCGGATCGCGGGTCTGCTGGGCCAGCGACAGCATCGTGATGTACGGACCTTGCCACTGGCCCTGCTTGAATTCGAGCTCGGCCTTGGTGATGCGGTACAACATGTCGCCGGTCAGGGCGTTGTTGGGCAGTGCTTCCGGGGCGGGCTCGGGCGCCTCCGCCACGGCGGGGGCGGCAGGCTCCGGTTCGGCGGTGGACTCGGCCTGTTTTTGCGGCGCGATGGCGCACGCCGACAGCAAGGCGGAGAGGGTTACAATGGCGAAAGCGTTTTTCAAGGGAAGATCCTGGTCAGCAATGGTCAGCACGGTTGGCGGTGATTTTACGCGCAACGCATTGGTTGTGTATTTTGACTAGTGTAACCAAATATTTGGCGGCGGCCGGATTGCGGCCGCTTACACCGCCCCGATGGCTCGGAATGCGGCTCCGATCCAAATCACGTAGGGCGGATTAGCGTAGCGTAATCCGCCAAGCGCCGTCGGCGGCTCATGCATGGCGGATTACGGCGTGCCGCCTAATCCGCCCTACGTGTTTTAGATATACATTTATCACCCATTTGCGATTCACGATGCCAGAATTACCAGAAGTTGAAGTGACCCGGCGCGGCGTCGCGCCCCATATCGAAGGCCGCACCGTGCACGACGTGGTGCTGCGCCGCGACGGCCTGCGCTGGCCGTTTCCGGCGCAGTTGCGGCAACTGCTGGCCGGACGCCTGGTCGTGCGCACCGGGCGGCGCGGAAAGTACCTGCTGGTCCACTTCGAGCACGGCACGCTGATCATCCACCTGGGCATGTCCGGCCACCTGCGGGTGCTGGCGCCCGGCATCGAGCCGGAAAAGCACGACCATTTCGACCTGGTGGTCGAGGGTCCGCAAGGGCGCCAGGTGCTGCGCATGAAGGACCCGCGCCGCTTCGGCGCCGTGCTGTGGCACGCCGACGCCGACGGCTTGCTGGAACACCACGTGCTGCTGCGCGAACTGGGCGTGGAGCCGCTGGAAACAGGTTTTTCCGGCAAATTGCTGTACGATCAAACCCGCCAGCGCAGCGCGCCCGTCAAGCAGGTGCTGCTGGCCGGCGACATCGTGGTCGGCGTCGGTAACATTTATGCATCGGAAAGTTTGTTTCGCGCGGGAATTAATCCCAAGACCCCGGCCAAGCGCATCAGCCTGGCGCGCTACGACAGGCTGGCGCAGGCGATCCGCGAGATCCTGGCCGAGGCGATCGTCCAGGGCGGCAGCACCTTGCGCGATTTTATTAGCGTCAACGGCCAGTCCGGTTATTTCCAGCAGACGTATTTCGTCTATGATCGTGCTGGCGTGCCCTGCCGCGTTTGCGCGGCGCCGGTGCGGCGGATCAAGCAGGGACAACGGTCCACTTTTTACTGTGTGAATTGCCAGAAGTGATTTCTCGACTGAATTCTCCAGTGACTTCGCAAACAAGGGCGGACAGCATGATGG
>JBDSKP010000799.1:0-4137 GCA_039916925.1 Duganella sp. | reverse complement strand
GACGTCGACACCTACTGGCAGATGATCGTCAAGGGCTGCATCCTGACCTTGGCCGTGTGGGTCGACGTGGCGACGCGTTCCGGCCGCCGCTGAGTCTGAATAGCTGAGTCTGGTTTCATCCCCGCGCGGCCCGCAACGACGGGCCGCGTTGCCGTTTACGCCAGCCGTTTGTCTTATGTACACGACGCTTGCGGATTATCATTCCGCCGATTGGTGAATTTCGCAATTGCCACACTTTTACGTAACTTGCAAAATGTTCCCATAGCGTCGTATGGCCTTGGCACCCAGCCAACAAAGCCGGAACGATAAAAAAATTAAGAGCGAGACACCATCAAATGATGAACAAGCATGGCGCCCGCCGGCGCCTGCGGCCTCATTCGCCCTTACTTCCCTAAAAACCCCAGTGTCGCCGTAGCAGCAGTAGAGCTTCAGTAGAGAATCACCAACAAGGCCGAAGAGCCGTGATTTAAGTTGTATAACTTTGGAGAGCGTGAATGAAACAGTTTAAGAAAACAGCGATCGCCCTGGGCCTGGCCCAGATGGCGATGATGGCAAGCGGTGTCGCCTCGGCACAAACCGCGCAGGAACCGACCGCGAAATCCGACACTCCGGCGCCAGCCGCGGCGCCGGTGGCGGTGGTCATCACCGGTCAGCGCGCAGCGCTGCAATCGGCACAAAAAATCAAACAGAACGCCGACGAGGTGGTCGACTCGATCTCCGCCGACGATATCGGCAAACTGCCGGATCGTTCGGTGACCGAGGTGCTGCAGCGCGTCTCGGGCGTGACCATCGACCGCGCCATGTCGCGCGCCGATCCGGACCACTTCTCGGTCGAGGGCTCGGGCGTGTCCGTGCGCGGCTTGAGCTACGTGCGTTCGGAACTGAACGGCCGTGATTCGTTCTCGGCCAACGGCGGGCGTTCGCTCAACTTCGAAGACGTGCCACCGGAACTGATGGCCGGCGTCGACATCTACAAGAATCCGTCGGCCGAACAGGTGGAGGGCGCCATCGGTGGCCTGATCAACCTGCGCACCGCGATGCCGTTCGATTACAAAGGCTTCAAGGCTTCCATCAGCGGTTCGGAGACCTACTCCAAACTGCGCAAGGGCAAAGCATCGCCTTCGGGTTCCGGCATGGTGACCAATCGCTGGAAAACCCCGTTCGGTGAAGTCGGCGCCCTGATCGACCTCGCGTACTCCGAATCGGCGACCCGCACCGACGCCATCCAGGTCGAGCCGTACTACCCGCGCACCGACATCGTTCCAGGCCGCACCGTCTACGTTCCCAAAGGCGCGGAATGGCGTTCGCTGAACTTCGACCGCACCCGCGAAGGCGCGTACGGCGCGCTGCAGTGGAAACCGAACAGCGAGATCACCACCGGCCTGACCTACTTCAAGTCGAAGTACAAGATGAGCTGGGACGAGCAGGCGATCTTCGCGCAATCGAGCCCTTACAACATCCAGGTCGCCAACGGCAAGTACGCCGACAACGGCGCGTTCATCAGCGGCACCCTGAGCGATGATGCCGACGGCGGCATCAACTTCAACAACGATACGCGCGCCGCATGGCGCAAGTCCGACACCACCGACGTGTCGTGGAACATGCGTTGGCGTCCAAACGACCGCTGGACCATCACCACCGATCTGCAGCGCATCCGCGCCAACACCCGGAGCGTCGATTCGACCGTCGCCACCGGCTTGAAAATGCCGAAGGAACAGCTGGACCTGTCGGGCAGCCTGCCGAACATCGTCTTCGACGCCGCCGACCGCGCCAACCTGGCCACTCCGAACAATTACTACTGGGCGTTCACGATGGAGCACCTGGATCGCGCCAAGGCCGATTCCGATGCGGGCAAGATCGACCTGAAATATGACTTCGACCACCCGATCTTCCGCGACATCAAGTTCGGTGCGCGCATGACCAATCGTGATTCGGTGACCCAGAACTCCAACCCAAGCTACAACTGGGCCGCCATCACCCAGCCATGGCAGGGCGAGATCAGCGGCCTGGCCTATCTGGGCGACCCGCGCTTCTCGGGTAACACCACGGTCCACAGCTTCGATAACTTCTTCAACGGTAAAATGAGCGTACCGGCGGTGGTATTCCCGAACCCCTCGCTGGCACAAGGTTACCCATCGAGCTATGCCACGCTGCACTCCTACCACGACATCCTGTGCGCGGAAAAGTCGGGTGCGGCAAATTGCTCGCCATGGAAGGCGGCCACCTTCGGCGGCGATCCAGCCGGTATCAATGAGCAGAGCGAGAAAACCAAGGCGCTCTACACGCAAACCCGCTTCGGCTTCGATGACCTGAAATTCCCGATCGACGGTAATATCGGCCTGCGTTACGTGAAGACCGATTCTCACGCCACCGGTTACTCGGTGTTCAGCTCGACCACACCCACGAATAATCCGGCGATTCCGGTCTTCGCACCATTCCAGCGAGCCGAAAGCTACGAGAACTCGTATCACAACTGGCTGCCTAGCCTGAATCTGCGCATGAAGGCCAGCGACACGCTGCAGTTCCGTTTCGCGTTCGCTTCGGCGATGTCGCGTCCGGACCCATCGCAGTTGCAGGCTTACACGTCGTTGAGCCAGACCGCCGACGTCAAATCCGACGGCACCGTCAACAGCCAGAGTTTGACCGGCGAAGCCAAGGGCAACCCGAATCTGCGTCCGATCACCGCCAAGCAGATCGACCTGACCGCCGAGTGGTACTTCTCGCCGGTCGGCTCGCTCACCCTGGCCCTGTTCAACAAGCAGTTGAAGGACGTGATCGTCAACCAGACGACCGCGTATCAAATGAACTCCGTCACTGGACAGTCGTATAACTTCATCACCACCGCGCCGGTCAACGGCGCCAAGGGCCGCGCACGTGGTTTCGAGCTGGCCTACCAGCAGTACTTCGACAAGCTGCCGGGCGCCTTGTCGGGCCTGGGCCTGCAGGGTAACTTCACCTTCGTCGACAGCAAGCGCACGCTGTACAACGGTGTCTACCAGCAGTACTGCACGGGCAGCGGCGGCGGCGCCGCCAACCTGAACTTGAACCTGAACGGTTGCGACACCAATGGCACCACCTTTGGCAATCTGCCACTGGAAAACCTGTCCCGTCGTTCGTACAACATCGCTTTGATGTACGACAAGGGGCCATGGTCGGCGCGTCTGGCCTACAACTGGCGTTCGAAGAGCCTGCAGGCGGTCAACGTGAACGGTACCCAGGGCACCGACGGTACCGACACCAACCCGGCGAGTCCGAACTTCGGAAAACCGAACGTGGTGGCCTGGGGCCTGCCGACTTGGGCTGGTGATTACGGCCAGGCCGATGCCTCCGTGTCCTACAAGATCAACGATAGTGTGCAGATCGGCCTGGAGGCGCAGAACATCACCGACTCGAAGTACAAGGTCCTGATGCAGCAGACTACCGGTATGATGGGGCGCGCATGGTTCTCGTCCGGCCCGCGCTACGTCGCTCGCCTGAGCTACAACTTCAATTAAGGAAAGGCTAGACTGCATGAAGATGATCGCCCGCCAGCTGGTAAGCTCTATAGGTTTTATTGTATTTGCCTCTGCTGGCGCGGCGGCCACGCCGATCCCCGAACTGGTGCAAAAGGATGGCCGTCACGCCTTGATGGTGGACGGCGCGCCTTTTGTGATGTTCGGGGCTCAGGCGCAGAATTCGAGTAACTATCCGCTGGCCCTGAAGAAGCTTTGGCCGGCGATCAAGGACATGAACGCCAACACGCTCGAAATCCCGGTCGCATGGGAGCAGATCGAGCGGGTCGAGGGCAAGTTCGATTTCAGCTATGTCGATACCCTGGTGGCCGAGGCGCGCAAGAACAAGGTGCGCCTGGTGCTGCTGTGGTTCGGCACCTGGAAAAATACCGGCCCAAGTTACACGCCGGAGTGGGTGAAGTTTAATAACCAGCGCTTCCCGCGCATGCTCGACAAGGAAGGCAAGCCGATTTACTGCCTGTCGCCGCAAGGCGAGGAGACGCTCAAGGCCGACAAGAAGGCCTTTGTCGCGCTGATGACCCACATCAAAAAAATCGATGACGTGCAGCGCACCGTCATCATGGTGCAGGTCGAGAACGAAGTAGGCACCTACGGCTACGCGCGCGACTACGCTCCCAAGGCCGAG
>JBDSKP010000798.1:0-3647 GCA_039916925.1 Duganella sp. | reverse complement strand
GCCATCAGCCAACAGGCGCCGTCCGGCGAGGCGCCGCCCGAGGGCCCGCCGAACCAGCAGGACGGCGCCGCCCCGGCCGAGGCCGACACGTACGACGGCCCGGCCGCCGATACCGAAAGTACCGCCGGCGAGACCGATGTCGACTGGAGCGACGCCGGCCGCAGCAAGGCCCCCGACGACGAGGACGCCCGTCCGCAGCTGGAGGCCAACCATTGCACGCTGCGCGAGCACCTGATGGAGCAGATGCGGGTGACGGTGCTGGAAATGCGCGACCGCGCGCTGGTCGAGCTGATCATCGACGCGCTCGACGAGAACGGCTACCTGGAGGAGCCGCTGGAGGAGATCCACGCGCGCCTGCCGGAGCAACTGGAAGTCGACATCGACGAACTGCGCACGGCCTTGTCGATGCTGCAGAGCTTTGATCCGATGGGCGTGGGCGCGCGCAACGCCTCCGAGTGCCTGGCGCTGCAGATCAAGCGCCTGCCCGGCATCGCGCTGGTGACGCGGCGCATGGCGTTGACCATCGTCGAAAACCACCTGACCTGGTTCGCCCAGCGCGATTTCAACAAGCTGAAAAAAGCGCTGGTGTGCGACGACGAGGACCTGCGCGAGGCGCAGGTGGTGATCCGCCAGTGCAATCCGCATCCCGGTTCGGCCTTCGCCTCGGACGTGTCCGACTACGTGGTGCCGGACGTGATCGTCAAGAAGGCGCGCAACGGCTGGCAGGTCAGCCTCAACAACGATGTCATGCCGCGCCTGCGCGTTAATGCCATGTACGCCAACCTGCTCAAGCAGGGCAAGGGCGAGGGCGCGATGGGCGCCCAGCTGCAGGAGGCCAAGTGGCTGATCAAGAACATGCGCCAGCGTTTCGACACCATTCTGCGCGTGGCGCAGGCGATAGTAGAAAGACAAAAGAACTTTTTCTCGCACGGCGCGGTCGCCATGCGCCCCCTTGTGCTTCGCGAAATTGCTGATACACTGGGTTTACACGAGAGCACTATTTCTCGGGTGACGACTCAAAAGTACATGCTGACGCCGCACGGCATGTTTGAGTTGAAATATTTCTTTGGTAGCCATGTCGCCACCGAAGCGGGCGGTGAAGCAAGTTCGACGGCGATACGGGCACTGATAGTGCAATTGACAGGAGCTGAAGACCCTAAAAATCCTTTATCCGACAGTAAGATTGCGGACATGCTGGGGGAACAAGGCATGGTGATTGCGCGACGGACTGTTGCCAAATATCGCGAAGCGTTGAAAATCCCTCCCGTTAGTCTCCGCAAGTCTTTGTAGTTACTTGGTCACTGTGCGCCCGGCCGCAATGGGCGCGGCACTGACCGTAAGCGACATTTATCTTTAGGAGCGTGTATGAATCTGACCATCAGTGGACATCATCTCGAAGTGACCGCGGCCATCCGCGAATACGTGCAGAACAAACTGGAACGTGTCACTCGTCACTTCGATCAAGTTATTGATATTGCTGTCATCCTGACTGTAGATAACCTTAAAGAGAAATCGAAACGCCAAAAGGCTGAGATCAACCTGCGCATGTCGGGTAAGACCGTGTACGTGGAAAGCCTGTCGCAAGACCTGTACGCGGCGATCGACACCCTGGTCGACAAGCTCGACCGCCAAGTCATGAAATACAAAGCCAAAGTTCAGCAGCACGGCCACGATGCGATCAAGCATCTCCCGGATAGCTACGAACCCGCTGCCGCCGCCCTATAACAACGGCCACCGGCACCATCCAACAAAGGGCGCAAGGGCGCCCTTTTTTGTGTCCGCCGCCCATACGGTGAAAATAATTTATCCCGTTTTGGCCGCGTCGAAGTGGCGGTAGAATAGGCGTTTACCCCGCACGGCCAGGCGGGGTCGGACCCTGCGGGTCCGACCCCTAAGCGGCGCGGCGAGCGTCTCGCAAAAGGCATGCGGGTTTGAATGGGTTTTTACGTAGAGCGGCGGCATCATGAGCGAATTGGTCCACACCGGCATCGTCAATGGCACCGGCTTCGTCACCTTGGACCGGCCCGAGGCGTTGAACTCGCTGACGCTGCCGATGCTGCGCGCCGTCACGACCGCGCTGCGGACGTGGCGCGACGATTCCGACGTCGCCGCCGTCGTCATCCGCAGCAGCGGCGAGAAGGCGTTCTGCGCCGGCGGCGACATCCGCTTTTTCCACGACGTCGGCCGCGCCACGCCGCAGGGCGGCAGCGCGCTGATAGAGGATTTCTTCACCGAGGAATACGCGCTCAATCATCTGGTGCACAGCTATCCCAAGCCCTACATCGCGCTGATGGACGGGGTGGTGATGGGCGGCGGCATGGGCATCGCGCAGAGCGGCCCGGACAGCCGGGTGCGCATCGTCACCGAGCGCACGAAAATGGCGATGCCCGAGGTGAACATCGGCCTGTTCCCGGATGTCGGCGGCAGCTATTTCCTGTCGCGCGCGCCGGGCGGGCTGGGCCTTTATCTGGGCGTGACCGGGGCGGCGATCGGCGCGGCCGACGCGTTGTACGCCGGCCTGGCCGACCACTACGTGCCCGCCGACGAGCTCGAGCTGCTGTATGCGATTCTGGAGTCGACCCCCGGCGCGGAGCTGGTCGAGGCGCTCGCGGCCTTCGCGGAGCCGTTCCGGGACGCCGCCGGGGCGGGCAAGCTGGAGGCGCGGCGCGGCGACATCGACCGCCACTTCGGCGCCGGCTCGGTGCCGGCCATCGTCGCCTCGCTGGAGGCGGACGGCGGCGAGTTCGCGCGCGCCACGGTGGCGATGATGGCGGCCCGTTCGCCGCTGATGATGTGCGTCACGCACGAGTTGATCAAGCGCGGCGCGGGGCTGGACATGGCCGGTTGCCTGCGCATGGAGCGCGCGCTGGTGCGGCGGACGTTCGAGCATGGCGAGGTCATCGAAGGCGTGCGCGCGCTGGTCATCGACAAGGACGGCGCGCCGAAATGGCATCCGCCGTCGCTGGAGGCGGTGGGCGGGGACATGGTGCGCAGCTTGTTCGAGCCGGTGTGGCCGGATTACGCGCACCCGCTGCGCCACCTGGCCTAGATTAGTTTGGCCGGCCGCCCGCCTGGACGGCCGCGGCGATCTCTCCCAGCGGCAGCACGACGCACGCGGCGTTCATCTTGACCGCTTGCTTCGGCATCCCGTACACCACGCAGCTGGCCTCGTCCTGGGCGATGGTGTGGGCGCCGGCGTCGCGCATGGCGCGCAGGCCGCGCGCGCCATCGTCGCCCATGCCGGTCATGATCACGCCCAGCGCGTTGGGGCCGGCGCATTGCGCGAGCGAGCGGAACAGGACATCGACCGCGGGCCGGTGGTGGTTGATGTGCGGGCTGTCGGTGATCTCCACCCGGTATCCGGCGCCGCTGCGCCGGACCTGCATGTGGCGCCCGCCCGGGGCGATCAGGGCAGTGCCGGGCAAGACCGGGTCGCCGTGCCGCGCCTCGCGCACCGCGATCCGGCACAGGCGGTCGAGGCTGCGGGCGAAGGCGGCGGTGAATTTTTCCGGCATGTGCTGGACGATGACGATCCCGGGGCAGGTCGCCGGCAGCGCGGGGAGCACATGTTCCAGCGCGCGGGTGCCGCCGAGGGAGGCGCCGAGGGCCACCACCGTCTCGGTGCCGGCGGCTGGAGGCGCCGACAC
>JBDSKP010000797.1:0-10336 GCA_039916925.1 Duganella sp. | reverse complement strand
CGTCCCGACGGCTCGGCGGCGCCGGTCAGCACATCGGCGATGGCATTGCCGGCTTCCTGGCCGGGATACCAGGCCTGGAGCAGCGCTGCGACCGAACCGATCCACGGCATTGCCACCGGGCCGCCGGTCTGCAGCACCACGATGGTCTTGGCGTTGGCCTTGGCCACGGCGGCAATGAGCGCGTCCTGTTTGTTCGGCAGGTTCAGATCCGGCGCGTCGATGGATTCGGCCATCCACTGGTTGCCGAACACGATGGCGACATCGCTGGACGCGGCCAGTTTGGCCGCTGCGGCGGCATCCTTGCCGTCGTGGTAGACCACCTTGGCCCTGGTGCGCGCAGTCAATTCCTGCATCGGCGACGAGCGGTGGTAGACCAGCGGTCCGGGGAAGAAGGCCGGGCCTTCGTTGGCGACCGGCGACAGGCCGATCGGATAGACCTGGGCCGATCCGCCGCCGGACAGCACGCCCACGTTCGAGTGGCCGCCGATGATGGCGATGGTGCGCACGTTGGCGCCGAGCGGCAGCAGGTCGTTGCTGTTCTTGAGCAGCACGATGGCTTCCTCGGCGTCCGCCTGCGAGATCTTGCCGTTGGCGCCGAAGTCGATGCCGGCGTCGTCGGAGGTCGGCGTGACCACCGGATGCTCGACCAGGCCGTGCGCGAACATGGTGCGGGTGATGCGCTTGACCATGTCGTCCAGGCGCGCCTGCGGCACGTGGCCGTTGACCACCGCTTCCTTCAGCGCTTCGTTGAAGTAGGCCGATTTGTCGAACGGATGGCCCGATTGCTGATCCAGGCCGTTGATCGCGGCCGGAACGGTGGAGTGGGTCGCGCCCCAGTCGGACATGACGTAGCCCTTGAAGCCCCAATCATGCTTCAACACCTGATTCAGCAGGTAGTCGTTTTCGCACGCGTAGGCGCCGTTGACGCGGTTGTACGCGCACATCACGGAGCCCGGATCGCCGCGCTCCATCGCGATCTGCAACGCCAGCAGGTCGGACATGCGGCCGGCCTTGTCGTCGATCTTGACGTTGACGTGATTGCGGTTGGTTTCCTGGTCGTTGAAGGCGAAGTGCTTGAGCGTCGAGACCATGTGGTTGGACTGGATGCCGCGAATCTGCTCGCCGACCATGACGCCGGCCAGCAGCGGATCCTCGCCGCCGTATTCGAAGTTACGGCCGTTGCGCGGCTCGCGCATCAGATTGACGCCGCCGGCCAGCATGATGTTGAAGCCGGTCTTGCGCGCCTCGCCGCCGATCATCGCGCCGCCGGCGAAGGCCAGCTCGGGATTCCAGGTGGCCGTGGTGGCCAGGCCGGAGGGCAGGGACGTGCGCTGGTATGGTTTTTTCGACGCCGCCTGCGTGGCCACGCCGACGCCGGCGTCGGCCTGCCATTGCGACGGCAGGCCCAGACGCCCGATGCCCGGCACGAAGCCGGCCGAATCCTTGCGGCCTTCCTTCGGCGCGAGGTAGTTCTTGGACTCGAAATCGGTGGAGAAGTAGCCGAAGACGGTCTGGATCTTCTCGTCCAGCGTCATCGCCTTGACCAACTGCTCGGCGCGCGCGTCCGGCGTCAGGGCGCCATCGAGCCAGGGACGCTTGTCGTCGGCGGCGTGGGCCGTCCCGGTGAGCGCGGAAGACAGCATGAGGGGATAAACCAGTGCCAGTGACAGCCAGAGACGCTTCTTCATACGATTGCTTTGTCCTTATATTTGATTTAGTGGTCGGCGCGCGGGATCAAAACCTCCAGCGCGTACACTCCACCCGCAACGATACCGGTCACGCGCGCTTCAGGCAATCGTTTTCCGTCCACCGAAACCTGAATTTCGGCCACATCGGCGCGGCGGATCGTCACTTCGAAGGTGGCGTAGCGGAACTGGCGTGTGACCTTGATGCCGTCCCATTGCGCGGGCAGCTGCGGGTTGACCACCAAACCGTCGCTATCGCCTTTCAATCCACACAGCCCTTCGATGAAGCAGCGGTAGGCCCACGACACGGTGCCGGTGTTGAACAACTGGCTCGAGCGGCCCGCCGTGCGCGGATACTGGTGGTACGCGCCGCGATAGTAGTTCGGGATGAACACAGGCAGCTGGCCGCGCCGCAGGTAATCGGCCTCGCTCGGGCCGGGAATCATCTGGCGCAGCAGCTTGTAGGCGCGGTCGCCTTCGCCGATGGTGTACAGGCTGTAGATGTAGAAGATCGAGGCGTGGTTGTAGACCGCTCCGTTCTCGGCCGAGCCGGGATGTTTTTGCGTCACGCGGCCGACGTCGTCGCGCATGGCGCTGTACGGTGGCGCGAACATCGCCACGCCGTACGGCGTGTCCAGCTGCTCGGCGACTTGCGCCATCATCGCCGCGCGCTTGCCTTCATCGGCCGCGCCGCCCAGTATCGCCCACGCCTGCGGGTTCAGATAGATGCGGCCTTCCTTGTCCTTGCTGATACCGAAGGTGAGGTTGTCGTCGGTGATGCCGCGCGCGTACCAGTCGCCGTCCCACAGGTGTTCGTTGGCCGCGCGGTTGACCGCCACCGCGCCGGCGCGGAAGTGCCTGGCGCTGTCCGCCAGCGAGGCGCTGGCGCCGCCGCCTTCGCAACTGCTTTCGCAGATCTCCGCCCACAGGTTCAGCGCGTGGGCGGTCGCCACCGTCAGCCAGCCCGATACGCCGCGTCCCTTGTAGCCGACCATGTTCATTGGATCGCACCAGTCGCCCTGGGCGATGTAGCTCAGGCCGCGCTGGTCGCGCGCCTGCAGCAGCCAGTCCATCGCGCTGCTCATGCGCTCGGAGACGGTGATGGCGACGCCGCTCTCGTGGCCCACCACGTCCTCGTTGAGGATGTCGTAGTCGCCGGTTTCGTCCAGATAGACCTTGAGCGCCACCGGCAGCCACACGCAGTGGTCGGTGTGCGGCACCTGGTTGATGTATTTGAGTTCCGCGCCCTCGGCCAGCAATATGCCGTCCGGCATGGCGCCGCTGGCCTCCTGCTGCGACAGCGCGTGCAGGAAGGCCGCGCGCATCACGCCGGGCTTGATGAAGCTCATGCCCATGTTGTCCTGCAGGTAGTTGCGCGTCTGCGGATCGGTGCTGAGGCGATTGACGTCGCCGTGATAGAACACCTGGCGCGGCAGCCAGTTGTTGACGAAGTTGTCGAGTTCCTTGTCGGGCGTCTCGATGCGCAGGCATCCGCGCCCGCCCGCGATGTACTCCGCGTAGTCCTTGCGGGCGTTGTCGAAGGCGGCGGCGCCCAGGTATTTTTCGCGCATGGCGACGATTTCCGCGTCGTCGAAGGCCGGGCCGAAGATGAAGCGGTAGTCCTGGGCCTGTCCGTCCTCCAGCGCCAGACGGTATTGCACCACGGCGGCCGGCGTTTCATATCGGGCGTCGCCGTTGGCCAGCACCTGCTCCTGGATCGCGCTCGGATAATGCAGGCCGCCTTCGCCCTCGAAGGCCTGCTGCTGCACTTCCCACGCCACCGGCGCCTGCTCGCACAGGAAGTAGGTCTTGTCCTTGAAATCCTTCTGCTTGAAGTAGTCGGTGACTTTTTGATACGGCGTCACGCTGCTGGCCACCACGCCGCCCAGGTCCGCGCGGTATTCACCCGACTGGTTCATCCACGACATGTAACCGATCGGGAAGTATGGATAGACGCTGAGCTTGCGCGCGCGGCCGGACAGGTTGGTCACGCGCAGCGACCACAGTTCGACCACGTCGGCGGTCGGGATGCTCAAGGTCAGCTCGATGCGCAAGCCCAGGTGCTCGATGGTCCATTCGATGTCGCTTTTGCCGACCGAGAAAATGAAGCTGTCGACCGGCGTGCGCACCGGCTCGTACGGCGCCGAGAACAGCTCGCCGGTTTCCTCGTCCTTGATGTAGAAGAAGCGGCCCGGGTGATGGGCGTAGTAGTTCTGCTCCGGTTGCATGAAGGTCTTGGCCTCCAGGTTCGGCGCGTAGGCGTATTTGGCGGGTTCCGGTTGCATGTACTGCGCGACGGCGTAGCCGCGGCAGGTCACCTGTATCATCATTTTCTGGTTCCACAGGAAGCCGGCGGCGCGCGGCATGGCGGTGGCGCTGGTCAGTTCGAAGCGGTCGCCATTGTGGGTTGGACGTAGCATGAGACGGTCTCCGTAAATAGTGAGCGTGAGGTTGTTACGATTTCGACTTGCGTGCTTCCAGATCCGCCTGGATCTGGACCAGCTTCGTGTTGTCGAGGTTATAGAAGAACATGACGGCAACCGCCAGCACCGCGAACGCCGCCGGGATGAAGGACATCAGCCAGACGATGCCGGCCTGCGAGCCGGCCGATTGCGCGGCGTTGGCGACATATCCAAGCTTGGTGAACAGCGAACCGATGACGGCCACCGCGATCGCGGTCCCGAGCTTTTGCGAGAACGTGGCGGCGGCAAAAGTCATCGCGGTGGCGCGGCGGCCGGTGCGCCATTCGTTGTAGTCGGCGGTGTCGGCATACATCGAGAAGGCCAGCGGCGACTTCGGCCCCAGCGCCAGGCCCATGCCGATCTGCAGCGCGAACATCAGCGTGACCTGGTCCTTCGGCACGAAGAAGAAGGCCGACGACAGCACGGCGGTCACGCTCATGAGGATCATCATCAGCTTTTTCTTGTCGACGAAGCGCGTGAGGAAGGGCGTGAGCGAGGCGCCGATGGCGGCCGAGATCATATAGGCCGGCACGAAGCCCTGCATCAGCTCCGGGCGCCCGACCACGTACTTGAAGTAGTAGGCCGCGCTGGTGGTGCGCAAGGTGATGGTGATCATGATGATCAGCGCCAGGAAGAACAGCGCCACCCACGGCCGGTTCTGCGACAGGTCGCGGATGTCCTGCATGACGTTCGATTTTTGCGTCGGCGCCGGCGCGATGCGTTCGCGCGTGTTCAGGAATGTCAGCACGAACAGGCCGGAGGCGAACACGCTCCACACCAGCATCGTCAGTTGCCAGCCCAGCTTATCGTCGCCGCCGCCGAGCCACGACACCATCGCTGGCGTGGCGGCAGTGACTAGCGTGCCGCCGGCAAAGGCAAAGATGAAGCGCAGGCCGTTGACGGTGGAGCGCTCCTGCGGATCGGCCGACAGCACGCCGGACAACGCGTTGTACGGGATGTTGATGCAGGTGTAGCAGACCATCATCAGCAGATAGGTGCCGTAGGCCCAAACCAGTTTGCCGTCGTGGCCCAAGTCCGGCGTGGTGTAGGTGAGGATGGCGGCGCAGGCCAGCGGCACCGGCACCCAGATCAGGTAGGGGCGGAATTTGCCGAAGCGGGTGGTGGTGCGGTCGGCGGCGGCGCCGATCATCGGATCGGTGAAGGCGTTGATGATTTTGATCGTAAACATCATCGACGCCGCCGCGCCGGCCGAGATGCCGAAGACGTCGGTGTAGTAGATCAGCAGGAAGGTGGCGATATTGGTCCAATATAAATTGAAGCCCATATCGGCGATGCCGTAGCTGATTTTTTCACGCCAGGTCAGTGCTTTGTTCACAGTCGCCTTGTCTTGGATACGATTACTGCCGATATTAACGCGGATGTAAAAACAGGCAGTGGAGCCGGAACTCCACTGCCCGAACGGGGCGGTACGCCGGACCGGACACCCGCTCGCGACGGGCGCCCGGTCCGGCGCGGCGGGAGACGCCACCCCGGGAGAGCTCGGTGTGCGGCGTCAGGCGGACCCTGGCGGCGCGGATCGGGTGGCGGTGTGGTTGGTCGATGTCATGTTGTCTCCTGCTTGTGGTGATGGTCCATGGTCCGCAAAATCTCGCGCACCAGCTCGGTGGGGTCTTTGGCGATGTCGAGTACGATGCCGGCTTCGTCGGCCTGCAGCGGTTCCAGCGACGCCAGCTGGCTCGCCAGCAGCGACGGCGGCATGTAGTGGCCGGCGCGCGCCGCCATGCGCGAGGCGATCAGCTCGCGCGGGCCATCCAGGTGGGCGAAGCGCAGTTGCGGGTCGGCCGCGCGCAGCAGGTCGCGGTAGCGACGCTTCAGCGCCGAGCACGACAGCACCAGGCCGCTGCCGCGCTGGCGCGCCTCGTCGATCTCGGCGTGCAGCGCCCGCAGCCAGTCGGCGCGGTCGGCGTCGGTCAGCGCCAGCCCGGCCGACATCTTGGCGACGTTGGCGTACGAGTGGTAGCTGTCGCCTTCCAGGAAGGGCGCGCCCAGCGCGGTGGCCAGTTGCAGCCCGACCGAGCTTTTGCCGCAGCCGCTCACGCCCATGACGACCCAGCGGACTTGCGTTGTTTGATTGCTCATGTTGGTAGGGTGGATGATAGCGCTAACAGATTGTTTCTAGTGTAAGCTTTTGGCGCCATTTGTAAACAAGAATCTATGCTGCGCCGCATCAAGGAGCCGGTCGGGCGCCCCGGGTTCAGGCGCTTTCGCGCGCCATCAGCGTGAAGCCGAGGTCGATCTGGCGGTTGGGCGGCGCCTCGCCCTTGATGACGGCGCGCAGCAGGGTCGCCGCCTCGAAGCCGATGCGGTAGCGCGGCGTGCCGATGGTCGTCAGCGACGGGTTCATCCACGCCGACGCGGGCAGGTCGTTAAAGCCGCAGATCGCCAGTTGCGTCGGCACCGAGATGCCGCGCCGCTGGCACTGGTAGATGGCGCCGTGCGCCAGATCGTCGTTGCAGCAGAAGATGGCGTCGCAGTCGGGCGCCTGTGCCAGCATGCGTCCCAGCAGCTCGGCGCCCAGCGCGATGGTCGACGGCTCGGCCACCATCACCTCGAGCCGGACGTCGGCCAGGCCGGCCTCGTTCATGGCCTGGCGGTAGCCCTCGGCGCGGCGCAAGGTGCGCTCGTCGAGCTGGGCGCCGATGAAGCCGATGCGCTTGTGGCCCTTGTCGAGCAGGTAGCGCGTCATCGCCTGGCCGGCCTGGAACTGGGAAAAACCCACCGTCAGCTGCGACGGGTCGGTCGACATGTCCATCATCGACACCACCGGCACGCGCGAGTTGGTCAGGATTTTCTGCACCCGGTCGCTGTGCGTCAGACCCGACAGCAGCATGCCGTCCGGGTTCGACTGCAGGTAGGTGCCGATCAGCTTTTCCTCTTCCTGGTCCGAATAGCGGGTGTTGCCGATCAGGATCTGGTAGTCGTCGGCGTCGAGCGCGTCCTGGATGCCGGCGAGCACCTCGGTGAACACGGCGTTCGACAGCGACGGCACCAGCACCGCGATCACCTTCGATTGCGACGAGGCCAGCGCGCGGGCGGCGCGGTTGGGCACGTAGCCTAGTTCGATCACCGCCTTGTCGACCCGGTCGCGCAGCGCCTGCGACACCATGTCCGGCTGGGTGATCGCGCGCGAGGCGGTCATCGTCGCCACGCCGGCGTGTTTCGCCACCATCGCCAGGGTAATGCGGCCGCTGGCCCGGCTCCTGCCCGCTTGTGATTTCGTCATCGGTAATACTTATAGGGGATGTGATAGCGATATCATACGGCAGCTTGCGACTAAAGGGAGAGGGGCGGTGGTGCTTATTGGCAGCCGGCCAACACTTTTTGATTTTTTTTGGCCAAATCGGCGCGCTCCTGGTCGGTCATGACGCCGCGTTCGCCGTTTTTATCGATATTGGCCAAGCGCATGCCTTGGTCCAGCGCCCGCTGGTTTTGCCGGGCGGCGTCGCAGTTGGCGGCGATGTCGGCTTTTTGTTGCGCGTCCTCGGCGGCCTTGCGCTCGGCGGCGGCGCGTTCGGCGCGGCGCTGGTTGAAGGCCTCGTTGCGTTCGGCCACGGTGGGCGGGGCTTTGGCGGCGCCGTCGGCCGCTTGCCGGGCGCCCGTGTCGGCGTCCTCCGGGCTGGCGTTGGGGTTGAACGGCGTCTTGCCGGGGGCTTTCAGGATGCGCTTGGCCGGCACCGAGGGGGGAGGCGGGCGGTCCGACAATTGTTTGATGCCCTTGTCGTCGATCCAGACGTACTGCGCCAACGCCGCCCGCGGCAGACCCAGCGCCAGCAGCACGAGGAGGAGGGCGGAAGAGTGGGCGAACGGAAAGTGCGCTCGGCGCGTGCTGCGAAGGTGATCCATGGTGCGCTCCGGTAATGATGGAGCTGATTTCGCCATGATTCGGCCCGAGTGTCAACCGATGTTGTATGGACTGCCAGAAGGTCGCCGGGCGCTTATGCCATTCACCGGCCCCTTCAACGCGTGTTGAACCTGTTACTTTTGCTTGGCTTTACGGTAGCGCACGCGCAGCGCCAGGGCCGCCAGTCCCAGACCCATCATCGCCACGGGCGGCAATTCCGGCACCGGACTCGGCACTGCCACGGTGCCGAACGAGAACGTGATCGAGGTGATGCCGATCGAACCGTATAACGGGTCCAGACTGTAATTGTGGAGCATGTAGGCGATCAGGTTGTCGTAGGTGCCGACGCTATCGGTGGTTTTCGAGTCAAGGTTCCAGCTGCCGGAGCTCGGGCCGGCTGACAGCGCCGAGGCGCTAACGCTTGCGCTGCCGAGCAAATCGGCGTCGTATGGGCCGCACATGCCGCAGTGGGGCGACAAAACATCGACGCCGACCGTCATGCCGCTGGAATGTTCGCCGGCGGCGGGGCCTTGCGGAGCGTTCTCGGTCTGGTACTGCGCGGTGAGCGAGAAATTCATTTTCCCTGTCAGCGCCTGGCCGGAGTGCGCCTTGATTATAAAGGCGTCTTTCAGGCCTGACGGGTTGTAGCTGCCGTTAGGCGTGTAGGTCGGGCCGGCGGTGGTGAATGTGAAGGAGTTGCCGGTGCTCGATACTGGAATAAAATAGTTGCTGGTGGTCTCGATGTCCAGATTGGCGCCATGGAACACGTCGGCCATCGCTGGCGCGGCGGTCGCCGCCAGCAGCGTCGCCGCCGACAGCATTTGTAAAATCGTTTTCTTCACGGTTGTTCCCCTGTAGATAGTCTATGTGAGCAAAACCTTGGAAATAATGACAAAAAACCAAGGGTGCGCCGCACTATACAAGTTTGCAAACCAAACAAACTATCAAAATGTAACATCGTTAAAATAATTATAATTTGTTGGCGACGTCGTACGGCCGAGGCGTGCGTCGGGCACTACCCTCGGTCGCCGGGAGAAGTTCCAGACAGAACATCGCTTTTTCTGTATAATCTGCTTTTGCGCCTATAGGAATTGCTATGCGTCTTCTCCAAAAAGCACTCACGTTCGATGACGTGCTTCTCGTCCCAGCGTACTCGAATGTTCTGCCTGCCGATACGTCCCTCAAAACTCGTCTGACCCGCAATATCACGTTGAATATTCCGCTGCTGTCGGCCGCGATGGACACCGTGACCGAAGGGCGTCTGGCGATCGCCATGGCGCAAGAGGGCGGCATCGGCATCATCCACAAGAACCTGAATCCGAGGGATCAGGCGCGCGAAGTGGCCAAGGTCAAGCGTTTCGAGGCGGGCGTGCTGCGCGACCCGATCACGATTCCGCCGACGATGAAAATCCGCGACGTCATCAAGCTGACCGAGCAATACGGCATCTCCGGCTTCCCGGTGGTCGAAGGCAAGGAAGTGGTCGGCATCATCACCAACCGCGACCTGCGTTTTGAACAGGAACTCGACGCCGAGGCGCGCGCCAAGATGACCCCGCGCGAAAAGCTGGTGTTCATCAAGGAAAGCGCCGAGGGCGCTGACCGCGACGAAGCCAAGCGCCTGATGAACAAGCACCGCCTCGAACGCGTGCTGGTCGTCAACGACGCCTTCGAGCTGCGCGGGCTGATCACCGTCAAGGACATCCAGAAGTCGACCGAGCACCCGCTGGCGTCGAAGGATTCGCAGGGCAAGCTGCTGGTCGGCGCCGCCGTCGGCGTCGGCGCCAAGGACGAGGAGCGCATCGAGCTGCTGGTCGCCGCCGGCGTCGACGTGCTGGTGGTCGACACCGCCCACGGCCACTCGCAAGGCATCCTCGACCGCGTGAAATGGATCAAGACCAAGTTCCCGCACGTGGACGTCATCGGCGGCAACATCGCCACCGCCGCCGCCGCAAAGGCGCTGGTCGAATACGGCGCCGACGCGGTCAAGGTCGGCATCGGCCCGGGCTCGATCTGCACCACCCGCATCGTCGCCGGCGTCGGCGTGCCGCAGATCACCGCCATCAGCAACGTCGCCGAGGCGCTCGAAGGCACCGGCGTGCCGTGCATCGCCGACGGCGGCATCCGCTTCTCGGGCGACATCTCCAAGGCGCTGGCCGCCGGCGCGTCGACCGTGATGATGGGTTCGATGTTCGCGGGCACCGAAGAGGCGCCGGGCGAAGTGATCCTGTATCAGGGCCGCTCGTACAAATCGTATCGCGGCATGGGTTCGCTCGGCGCGATGAGCGACGGGTCGGCCGACCGCTACTTCCAGGACGCCACGATGAAGG